>NZ_JBIAQV010000017.1:0-178413 GCF_042889305.1 Streptomyces sp. NPDC002619
CGCCCGGTTACATTTCGAACCCGGAAGCTAAGCCTTACAGCGCCGATGGTACTGCAGGGGGGACCCTGTGGGAGAGTAGGACACCGCCGAACAAATTGTGGGAAAAGCCCCGCACCTTCTGGTGCGGGGCTTTTCTGCGTTCCGGGGCTCTGGACTTGCCCCGCCCTCCTCTCAAAATTAAAGGCGGGCGGAATCACAGCCCGGATTCACAGCCGCCCCGCCGCCTTCAATGCCAAATATGCGTCTGCCAACGCCGGCGCCAGATCGTCCGGCGTTGCGTCGACGACGGTCACACCGTGCCGGCGAAGTTGCTCCGCAGTGCGCTGACGTTCTGCCTGCGCCTGAGCGGCCGCAGCGGCCTCGTACACCGCTTCGGAGTTTCCTCGAGCGGTTGCCATGCGGGCAATGTGCGGATCGGCCACCGATGCGAGCAGAACCGTGTGGCGCTGGGTGAGCTGCGAGAGCACGGGAAGCAGTCCCTCTTCGACCGGAGCGGCGTCGAGGGTCGTGAGCAGGACGATCAGGGATCGGCGAGGGGCCGTACGAAGGGCTGTGGCCGTGAGGCCGCGTGCGTCTGTCTCGAGGAGTTCCGGCTCCAGTGTGGCCATCGCATTGACCAGGGCCGGGAGGGCGTCGCGCGCTGAGCGGCCCTGGACCAGGGTGCGTACGCGGCGGTCGTATGCGAGCAGGTCCACGCGGTCGCCGGCGCGGGACGCGAGCGCTGCGAGGAGCAGCGCCGCGTCCATGGAAGCGTCCAGGCGCGGGGCGTCGCCGACGCGGCCCGCCGAAGTACGGCCGGTGTCGAGGACCAGAAGGATGTGGCGGTCGCGTTCTGGACGCCAGGTGCGCACGGCGACCGTGGTCTGGCGGGCTGTGGCACGCCAGTCGATGGAGCGGGTGTCGTCGCCGGGGACGTATTCGCGCAAGCTGTCGAACTCGGTGCCTTCGCCTCGGGTCAGCACGCTGGTACGGCCGTCGAGTTCACGCAAACGAGCGAGTTTCGACGGGAGGTGCTTGCGGCTGGTGAAGGGGGGCAGAACTCGTACTGTCCAGGGCACTTTGTGCGTGCCCTGGCGGGTGAAGAGGCCGAGGGGGCCGTATGAGCGGACGGTCACCCGATCGGCCTGGCGGTCGCCGCGACGTGTGGGACGTAGACGTGTCGTCACGCGTCGGCGTTCGCCTGGCGGCACCGTGAGTCGGTGACGAGAGGCAGCGACCTCCGTGCCGGGTTGCCAGCTGCTCGGTGGCCAGGCGTCCCGCAGCCTGGCGCGGAGCAGGCGGCGGGACGGGTTGGTGACGGTGAGCGTGACGTCGGCGGTTTCGCCGAGGCGTGCGGAGGTGTCTCCGGAGCGGGTCAGCACGAGGCGTCGTACGGGTGCCGCGAGCGCGAAGTCGCAGGCACAGGCGACGGCCAGCGGGGCGTTGACCGCGAGGATGCCCGTCCAGCCGGGTTCCCAGATGCCGACGGGGATCGAACCGAGGGCCGCGAGGAGTGCGGCGCGTCCGGTGAGGGCCATCAGCGCGGGACCGGGACGTGCGCGAGGATCGCGTTGATGACGGAGTCGGCCGTCACGCCCTCCATCTCGGCCTCGGGGCGTAGTTGCACGCGATGGCGGAGGGCGGGTAGGGCCAGGGCCTTCACGTCGTCGGGGATCACGTAGTCGCGGCCGGTCAGCCAGGCCCATGCGCGTGCGGTGGCCAGGAGGGCGGTGGCGCCGCGCGGGGACACGCCCAGGGTGAGGGAAGGAGACTCGCGCGTGGCACGGCAGATGTCGACCACGTAGGCGGTGATCTCCGGCGAGACGGCGGTCTTGGCGACCGAGGCGCGGGCGGCTTCGAGGTCGGCGGGGCCCGCGACGGGGCGTAGGCCGGCGGCTCGCAGGTCGCGTGGGTTGAAGCCTTCGGCGTGGCGGGTGAGGACGTCGATCTCGTCCTCGCGGGAGGGCAGGGGGATGGTCAGTTTGAGGAGGAAGCGGTCGAGTTGGGCCTCGGGGAGGGGGTACGTGCCCTCGTACTCGACCGGGTTCTGGGTCGCGGCGACCAGGAACGGCTCGGGGAGGGGACGGGGTGTGCCGTCGACCGTGACCTGGCGTTCTTCCATGGCCTCGAGGAGGGACGATTGGGTCTTGGGCGGGGTGCGGTTGATCTCGTCGGCGAGGAGGAGGTTGGTGAAGACCGGCCCGGGCTGGAAGGAGAACTCGGCGCTGCGGGTGTCGTAGACGAGCGAGCCCGTCACGTCGCTCGGCATGAGGTCGGGGGTGAACTGGACGCGCTTGGTGTCGAGTTCGAGCGCCGAGGCGAGCGCGCGGACGAGCAACGTTTTGGCGACTCCGGGGACTCCTTCCAGTAGTACGTGTCCGCGGCAGAGGAGGGCGACGACGAGGCCGGTCACAGCGGGGTCCTGGCCGACCACGGCTTTGGCGATCTCGGCGCGCAAGGCCTCCAAGGAGGCTCGGGCATTGCCCGGATCCCCGGCGTACCCGGCGTTGTCAGTGGTCGGGTCCATCATGAACGGCGTACCTCTCTTTCGAGGGCGTCGAGTTGGTCGGTGAGTGCGATGAGGGCCGCGTCGTCGCCGGGCGGCGGTCCGAAGAGGAGGGAGTGCAGGTTCTGTCCGTCGCCGTGGAGGTGTGTGGACAGGGCGGGGAGCAGGGCCTCGGGCGCGTGCGCCTGGGAGACGGGGACGCCTACGAGGGGGGCGAGGCGGGTGCGCGTGGTGGAGCGAAGAGCGGGGGCGGCGCGATCTCGGGCGTTGGCTTTGCGGTAGAGGCGTGCGCGGCCTTCGACGGTTTCGGAGGCGCGGATCGCAACGGGGAGTTTCTCGGGCACGAGAGGGCCCAGTCGGCGTGCCCGCCAGAAGGCGGCGACGGCTGCCGCGATGAAGAGCTGCAGCGTGCCCCACAGCCAGCCGGAGGGAAGCAGGTCGAAGAAGCCCTTCTGGCCATTGGTATCGGGGACCGAGTTGTCGGAGAGCGAGGGGAGGTACCAGACCAGATGCGGGCGGGAGCCGAGGAGTTGGAGGGCGAGCGAGGCGTTGCCCTGCTTGTCGAGGCGGTTGTTGTAGAGGATGTCGGGCGCGCCGAGGACGATGGTGTCGCCGCCACCGGAGGCCGCGGGGACGCGCACCAAGGTGGCCAGGCGCTCGCTGGGGTAGCAGGAGTCCGCGTCGAGGTGACTGGTGGTGTAGCGGATGCCGCCGGTGTCGGCGCGGCCCGCGCGTTGTGCGGCCGGCAGGGTGCAGTCGGGGGACAGTGTCGAGCTGTAGCTGGTGGCGGGGTCGGCGGTGACGCCGGGGGCGAGCCGTTCGACGGACCAGTTGCTGGCGGCCACGAGGATGGTGCGTCCACCGGAGCGGGCGGTCGCGGCGTGCAGTGCGGACTGTCGGCGGTGCGTCAGCAGGTCGGGCGCGGCCACCAGCACCGTGGTGTGCGGGCCGGCCGCGGTGCGGACCTCGTCCAGGGTGGTGACCACGCGTGTGGACACCCCGCGGTCGGCGAGGAGTTCAGCGACGGCGCGGCTGCCGTGGAGGTCGGCGGAGCGCGGGTCGAGGGCGCCGTGCCGGGCGTCGGAGTGGACGACGGCGATGGCGACGCCGCCCACCACAAGGAGCACGAGGGCGAGGACGATGCCTCGCGCGCGGGTCCACACCTGACGGACGGTGGGCGAGACCGAGGTGGACGGGAGCGTGGTCCCGGCGGTCATTCGGCGGCCCCCTGGCGGGTGTTGTGGGCCGTGCTGTGGGTGTTGCTCGCGAGGACCGGCCTGGTGCGTTCCAGGTCGCGGTCGAGTTCGGCGATGCGGTGGTACGACTGCTCGCTCGCCCTGCGTCCGCCGTATGTCACGTCGTCGAACTCCCGGGCCGCGGCCCGCAGTCGGTCCGTGTGCGCCGGCAGGGCGGTGCCGGCTTCGGCCGCCGCCTCGTCGGCGGTGCGTCCGGGGCGGACGTCGAGCAGGGCGCGCTCCTCGAGGGCACGGACGATGGCCCGCATGCGTTCCTGTACGGCCTGGTTCCAGTGGGCCTGGGCGGCGTGTGCCTCGGCGGCTGCGCGATGTTCGGCGGCGCTGTGGGGGCGGTCGTCGAACAGGGCGGGCGCGGAGGAGGGCTGGCGGCGCGGGGTACCCAGGCGCCACCACAGTGCGGCCAGGACGGCGACGACGGCCAGGACCACGACGACCAGCCCGAGCATGCCGCCGGGCGTCGCTGAGGCGGCGGCGCCGAGCACCCTGTCGAGCCAGTCCCAGAAGGCGTTCAGGGCACGCTGGACCAGGCCGGGGTCGTTCTCGTGGTACATCCGCTTGGACAGCTCGCGCCGTGCCGCCTCCCGCGCGGGGTCGCGCGGGATGGTGACCGGTGGTTCGTCGCCGCTGCGTGCCAGCGACAGTACGGCCGTGTCGCCGGCACGCAACAGGATTCGTACGGCCGAACCGGCGGCGTGCGGCAGCGCCGGCGCCGTGGTGAGAACTCCCCCCGCCAGGTTCACCGCATCAGCTCCCCGGGGTGGCGCCGGTGCCGTAGTCCTGGACGCCGGCGGCGCGGGCCAGTTCGAGGTCGAGGGCCTCGCGGCGGATGCGCTGGTCGATGTAGAGGAGCACGGTGACGCCCGCGTTGATCGGGAACGTGATCGTGGAGCCGATCACCGAGCCGATGCCGCTGATGATGAGGAACGTCCAGCCGACGTTGCCGGTTCCGTTGAGGAAGGTGGAGAAGCCGTCGCCGCTGAGCGCGGCCGCGAGCACGGCGAAGGGGACGACGATGATCGACGCCATGATGTTGGCGATGAGCCCGGCGAGCAGTTGGATGCCGAAGACCCGCCACCAGGAGCCGCGGACCAGCTTGGCGGAGCGGCTCATCGACTTGAGGATGCCCTGACGTTCCAGCATCAGCGCGGGCGAGGCGAGCGAGAAGCGGACCGTGAGCCAGGCGGCGACGACAGCTGCGGCGAGGATGCCGAGGACGGCGAGCACGGCGATGGCCGCGCCCGGTCCGCCGGCGACCGCCACGATGATCGCGGGCAGCGCGCCGACGAGCAGCACGCCGAAGGCGATGAGCGGCAGCAGCAGGACCAGCCCGAACAGCTTGAGGACCTGCGGGCGGGCGTCGCTCCAGGCCTCGCCTATGGTCACGGACTTGCCGAGCACGGCGCGGCTGGTCACCGTCGTCAGCAGTGCGGTGGCGATGATCGTGCCGATCGTGGTGATCAGGAGGACGGCGGCGGAGCCGAGCAGGGCTTCGCCCATGGCGCGGGCCACTTCGCTGAGCGAGGCGCTGGGGTCGTTGAGCGACTCAGTGGTGGCGGTGTCGTTCAGGACGAGGCCCTGGAAGAGGATGGTGACGAACTCTGTGACGACCGCGACGGTCAGGGAGATGCCCAGGACCGTGCGCCAGTAGGTGCGCATGGTGGAGACGGCGCCGTCCAGTATCTCGCCCACGCCGAGCGGGCGGAGCGGGATCACGCCGGGCTTGGCCGCGGGCGGAGGACCGCCCCAGCCGCCGCCCCGGGCTCCGTATCCACCGGGAGCGCCGTATCCACCGCCGCCGTAACCGCCGGGGCCTCCGTAACCCCCGTAACCACCACCGGGGTTCTGGCCGCCCCAACCCGGGCCGGGTGGTGGGGGCGGCGGTGCCTGGCCCTGGCCCGGGGCGCCTGTGGGCGCGGACCACTGGCCGGGCGGCGGCTGCTCCTGGGACCACTTCGAACCGGGGTCCTGCGGACCCGCGCCCGGCTGCTCGGCGGGCTGTGCGGGGCCGGGCCGGTCGGCCGGCTCGGCAGGTCCGGACGCGCCGGGGTCCTGCCCGTCGGACGGGGCGGATCCGGGCGAGGCCCAGCCCGGAGTGTCTTTCATCGAAGCTCCTTCACAGTGCCCGTCCGCGGTCGCGGCTGCAGGTTGGCAGCCATCGTGCCATGGGGTGGTCACCGGGGGACCGGCCGCGGTATGGGCTGCACACCTTCAATTGTCCGACGGATAGGGGGCACACTGACCGCATGGCTGATCAGCAGGCGCAATCCGGCGAGGACATACGGCCCACCGACATCCCCGCGATCCGCTGGGAGCAACCTCCCGAAGGCCCCGTTGTGGTCCTTCTCGACCAGACGAGACTGCCGGCGGAGGAAGTTGAGCTGGTGTGCACGGACGCGTCGGCGCTGGTCGAGGCGATCTGTTCGCTCGCCGTGCGCGGGGCGCCGCTGCTCGGCATCGCGGGGGCGTACGGCGTCGCGCTCGCCGCCGCGCGGGGCTTCGACGTTGACGAGGCCGCGAAGGCGCTCCAGGGCGCCCGGCCCACCGCGGTGAACCTCTCCGTCGGCGTGCGCAGGGCGCAGACCGCGTACCGGGCCGCGCTGGCCCAGGGCGGGGAACCGCAGCAGGCGGCCGTGGCGGCGCTCGACGCGGCGCGGGCGCTGCACCGGGAGGACGCCGAGGCCAGTACGCGCATGGCCGGGCACGGGCTCGCGCTCCTCGAGGAGCTGCTGCCCGGAGGCGGGCATCGGATCCTCACCCACTGCAACACCGGATCGCTGGTGTCGGGCGGGGAGGGCACGGCGTTCGCGGTCGCGCTCCACGCGCACCGGGCCGGGCGGCTGCGGCGGCTGTGGGTGGACGAGACGCGTCCGTTGTTGCAGGGCGCGCGGCTCACGGCGTACGAGGCGGCACGCAGCGGTATGTCGTACACCCTGCTCACCGACAACGCGGCCGGTTCGCTGTTCGCGGCGGGGGAGGTGGACGCGGTGCTGATCGGCGCGGACCGTATCGCGGTCGACGGTTCGGTGGCGAACAAGGTGGGGAGTTATCCGCTCGCCGTGCTGGCGCGGTACCACCATGTGCCGTTCATCGTGGTGGCGCCGCTGACGACGGTCGATCCGGACACGCCGAACGGGGCGTCGATCGAGATCGAGCAGCGCCCCGGGTTCGAGGTGACCGAGGTCAGCGTGCCGCAGGGGCCGGGTGCGGGAGCCGGGGGCGGGGTTCCGGTGGCGCCGCTGGGCACACAGGCGTACAACCCGGCGTTCGACGTGACGCCGCCCGAGCTGGTGACGGCCATCGTCACCGAGGAGGGCGCCGTGTCACCGGTGACGGCGGAGGGCCTCGCAGAGCTGTGCGAGCGCTCGCGCCGGGCGGCGGCCGACTGACGGCCGGAGGCTGGGCTGATCCCGGTCCGTACGACGGGGTAGGGCCTCTTCCGAGCCGGATGGCGGTGCCGTGATTCCAGGTCCGGGTGGCGGGCTGTCAGGGGCTTCAGCAGGGCGAGGGCAGACAGTAACCCTCCCGTACGACTATCGTCACTGGCCGGTGACCCTGCTCACCTGTGTCACCTTCACCGTTATGAGAATGGGATGCTCCCAGCCTGATCAACGGAATCGGCCCCTCTACCTGCGACGACGCGCGAGGCGAGGGGCCGTGACATCCAATGGCTACATCAAGCGGCGGTTTCCAGGCCCGATGAGGCCTCTAGCCTCGCGCTTTCGCGAGGTTAGTACACAAGGAGCCTTTTCCATCTTCAGTCTGAGCTGGCGTGATGCAGGCAGAGGATGGCCTGGACGAGGCTCGTGATGCGGGTGGTCGAGCATCGGAGCTTGCGCAGGAGCCGCCAGGACTTGAGGGTGGCGATGGCCTGTTCGACGAGGGCCCGGATCTTGGCGTGAGAGCGGTTGACCGCCCGCTGGCCTGTGGACAGGGTCTCCCATCGTCCCCAGCAGGGGGCGCGGACCGTGCCGCCGGCTCCGCGGTATCCCTTGTCGGCCCAGCACAGGACGCCGACGGTGCCGAGAGCCCGGAAGGACGGGTGGCCGGGGTCCCGGGTCCCTTCGGCCGGTTGCCGGGTGACTGAGGGGGCGCGCTCGCGCCTCGCGAGCACGCCGGGCCGCTAAGCGGCGAGGGTGAGGGGTGCAGGCTCGGACCGAGGTCCGCAGTTACCTGAACTCGGTTTCCAAGGTGGCTGACCAGCGAATCTGATAGGACGCTCCCATGAGTGACATAGTGAACAGACCGTCGTCGGATGACACGAGTCTCTCGCGGCTCATCGGCGCACTGGGGACACTCGCCTTCTGGCCCGCGCTGATCGCCTATCTCTGGTTGCTGGGCGCGGACCACCGCGAAGACGGCCGGAGCGGTCCGCTCGCAGAGGCCGGGGCCCCTGCCCTTGCGCTCGGAGTCCTTCTCACCCTCGCCGTGACATTCACCCCGGACAAGAGGATGCAGAAGATACGGCCCTGGCTCGTGGCCCTTCAGTACCTGCTCTTCATCGGCGGCCCCGTACTCGTTGCCCTGGACTAGGACTCTGACCGAGAACTGCATACCCTGGGACACTCCGTTTCCCAGGGCACACTAACCTCCCTGTTTCGCTTGGGGTCGGTTGAGCTGGGCTGATCGGTCAATCACCGCTGCCTGGTGGAAGTCGGTGTGGGTGTCCACGCCGCCGACCACCGCGATCTGATCTGCCATGCTGGGAACGCTGTCCTTCCGTGCGATGCGCGAGGGATCGCACGGGCCGGTCGGGCGTCAGGACAAGACTGTGATGGGACCTTTGGCCGGGCTCCTATGAGGTCACAGGCGCTCGACCGGCCACGTGCATAGCGGCACCGCCCAGCCGGCCGACGATTCCTGGAAAGGACAGCCCGAAGCGTCAATCGTTCGGTGGGTCAGGCCGCCGAGCAGTGCCGTGATCAATCCTCACAGTCGTTCGTACAGTGGCGCGCTCCACCTTGACGCCCTGAACCACGCCCGCTCCACAGACGTGTGGGTCGACGGCAGACGGGATGGAAGCCGGGGTGAGTGGTGGGCTGGTTGGCCTTGTTCATCAGTTACGACAACAGTCTCGTCCGGCTGCCATTCGACGGGGTTTCGCAGATGACCAGGGGCTGATGGACTCAGGCCATGAGGACACCGTTGCCCCGCATTTTTCGAGCGCTTGAGCAGTTCCATGCCGCCCACCCCTGGGACCACAATGCCCACTACCACCGGTGGATCCTGCGGCAGCTCCCCAGCCGCTTCGACAGCGCCTTGGACGTCGGATCGGGCAGCGGTGACCTGGCCAGGCTCCTGACCTCACGGGCGAGAGCAGTGCACGGTATCGACGTCGACCCCACTATCGTCGCTCGCGCTCGGGAACTCACGGCCCCGGCAGCTCCGGTGACCTTCAGCGTCGGAGATGCGCTGAATGAGATACCGCCTGGCCCCTACGACGTCATCACATGTGTCGCCACCATCCACCATATGCCGTTCAGCGATGCCCTCACGCGCTTCCGTAAGCACCTTGCGCCTGGCGGAACCCTGGTCGTCGTCGGCCTTGCGCGCCAGCAGTCTCGGAGCGATTTCCTGCTCGACGCCGTCGCCATTCCGTCGAATGTCGCCATGGCCTGGATCAAGAACAAGGGCCACAAGGCACCGCGGCCCGCTTCGATGACCGCCCCGACCCAACCAGCGACCATGGCCTTCCCGGACATCGTTCGCGACGCCCATCACGCACTACCCGGCGCACGGCTGCGCCGGCGTCTGTTCTGGCGCTACACCCTGGTCTGGCACCAGCACTGAACGGTTGCCGCGCCATGGGCAGGAGCTGGACGTGACCTGGGCCGTCCCTGGGCCGTCCGAGGCAGACCAACGTTGACAGACGACGACAGAGGCTGACGGCGTTCCCGCAGGTCACAGTGGTCGGCCAGGAGAGATGCCCAGGTGAGAGATCGGCTGCGCCACTTCCAGAAGAACTGATCTCGCGGCGGTACACGGCCAGTCGTAAGGTCGGCGCGTGACAGACGAGCGTGCAGGCACAGGTTCTCCTGACTGGGCCTACAACTGGGCAGACGGTACAGGCCTGCTCGGAATGGACCAGCCAGAGGAAATCGACGTGGCATTTGACCGAGGGGAGCCGCACGTCGGAGTGGCCGTGATTGGCCTTGCCCTCAATTACTCCGATCCCGTGGCCATCTTTCCCCGGATCGCCCGCGCTCTCCGCTCGGACTCGGAAGAATTGCGCCGGCAGGGCACGGTCGCGCTAGCGCACGTTGCACGTCTTCACCACACGGTCGATACCGAGTGCCTAGCCCTCTTGCGAACCCGCCCCAGGGGCAACGAAGCCGACGACGATCTCTGGACGTTTGTCCCGCACCGGCGCTTGCCTCTCTGGCTCTGGCGTCATCACCTGCCCCGGCACACGAAGTGGCTACTCTGGGACCGCTGGCGCGCTTGAGACCGCGCACCCCCAGCCATCTACCGCTCGAGGCGAGTGCCAGCCGTGCCCGATCCGGCGGGATCTCCCGGGGCCTCACGGGGAACCGCGGTGCCACTCGCGCTCCAGCCCAGGTCAGAGACTTCCCAGGTCAGCCGCCATCCACATACGCCGTCTTCCAAACTGGGGCTCTGGGTGACTGGGGCCGGAGGGTCCTTCCGCGGCCGGCTTGGGGGTCCGTATGGAGAGGGTTGAGGACGCGGGCGCCGTCATGTGCGTCGGATGACCAGCACGGCCACGTCGTCGAGGTGGTCCACCGCGACCGCGGCGTCGAGGACGCGGTCGGCGATCTCCTCGGCATGCAGCCCGTAGTGGAGGGCTTGGGCGGCCAGCGTTCCGGCCCGCTCCAGTCCGGCTTCCAACGTCAGGCCCGGTCCTTCGACCACGCCGTCGGTGACCATGACCAGCGTGCTGTCTTCGTCCAGGGTGAAGGTCTCCTCGCGGTAGTCGGTGTCGGGCACGACTCCCAGGACCGGCCCGCCCGGCAGCTCGCGGATGCTGTGGCTGCCGTCCTTGTGCGCGCACAGCAACGGCACGTGGCCGGCGCTGGTGCCGGTGACCCGTCCGTCGCTCGGGTCGATATGCAGCATGGTGCAGCTGGCGAATCGTGCCGCGCCCATCGTGACGAGCAGCTCGTTGGTGCGCGTCAGCACGGCTCCCGGATGCGCCTCGTGGGCGGCGATCCCGCGCATGAACGAGCGCACTTGTCCCATGGCTGCGGCGGCGTCGACGTCGTGCCCTTGGGCGTCGCCGATCTCCAGTGCGATCGTGCCGTCGGGCATCATGAAGGCGTCGTACCAGTCTCCGCCGATGTCCAGCCCGTCGCGGCTGGGTCGGTAGCGGGCGGCGACCTCCAGGCCCGCGAGGTGCTCGGGCAGCGTGGGGAGCATGGTCTGCTGCAGCGCCGTGGCCAGCTCGATTCGTGCCTGCTGAAGCCTGATGCGCCTCAGTGCCTGGCCTGCCAGGTCGGCCAGCGTACCCATGAGGGTCCGCTTGTCCAGGGACGGCCGGTATCCGCTGCCGTAGGTCACCAGCCACGCCCCGAGGGGCTGATTGCCGGTCTCACTGAGGGGCATGATGGAGGAGGCGTAGTCGGAGCCGAGTCGGCCGAGCCGCGGATATTGGGCCGCGTGTGGCCAGCGGCGGATGTAATCCTCCCGGTCGGGGATGAAGTGCGACTTGCCGGTGCGGATCGCCTCGGGCAGCGGGCTCGGATGTTCCAGCGACATGCCGTGCATGACGTCGACTTCCCACATGGCTATCCCGGCATCGGTGGAGACGCGCAGGCGGCCTTCGTCGACGAGCGCGAGCAGGGCGCCGCTGGCGCCGAAGGTTGCGGCGAGCCGGGTCAGGACGACCTGCTGCAGTTCCTGCTCCGTGGCCGCAGTGATCAAGGCGGAGGAGAACTCGGCGATGTCTTTGGCGCGCTGTCGCTCGGCAGTAAGCGCGGCCTGCGCCTTCTCCTTGTGCTTCTCCTGCTTGGTGTCGTCGCGGACCATTCCGAAGATCCGCTCGGGTCCGTCATAGCCCAACTGGATCCGACCGGTCTGAACGGCCAGTTGGTGCCAGCCGTCGTGCTGGGTGAGGTACCGCAACCCCACCCAGGAGGACTGGGCGGAGGTCGAGCGCAGGAGCTGCTGCAAGGCCTCCTGGTCGTCAGGGTGCACTGCCGAGATCACTGTGGAAAGGTACGTAGTGGGATCCGGGAAGGTCGCGGCTAGGGCGGGCGCGCCACCGAGCCACTCGAGCTGGTTCCCCTGGGATGAATACATCCACAGGCCGAGGTCGGCTGCCGTGGTGGCCGTCCGGAACGGGATCAGCAGGCTCGCCAGGTCGTTCCGCGCATCCAGGGCGTGCACCCAGACCAGCTGCCCGTCACCGGCGGGATCCTTGACCGGCCGGGCCTCGATCAAGCAGGCAACGGGTGCTCCGCCTCGCCCGGGGAACTCCAGCACCCGCATCGCGACCGTCCTGGCGGCGTGGACCACGAGGCTCTCGGCCAACATCCGCTGGCTTGCGGGACACAGATCACCGAAATCACGTCCCAGGCACTGCTCCGCCGGCCTGCCCAGCGCCGTGGCCATCGCAGCGTTGAGACCGCTGATGACACCGTCCAGCGTCAGAAGTGCCGCCGGGTCAGCCCTTCGAAGGAGTTCGTCCGACGCGTCCATTTGTGGCTCCCTAGCACCTACCAAAACAGCCGATTAAGCAATTTTTGCTCATTTGTGCCGCGACGTCTTGGGTGAAGGGTGTGTTTGACCGGCTGCGTCGAGTGACGACGGCAGGGAACCCCCTGGAACAGTGGACGGCCGCCCGTGAAGAGGGGTCGACGGCGAGCGGTCGCGGCACAGCAGCGGAGTACAGCTGCCCGGGGCCAGACCGGTCGCGGTGAACTCCGGTGCCCGCCACTCCCGCGCACCCAGCGGTTCCACGCCCCGGCGCCGCCGACCGACGACGACGCACCGAGCCTGGGGTATCTGTGGCGGACGGACGCGGGCAGCACTGTTCCGACGCATCGCCAGGAGGCATCGGCGTTCAATGAGTGATCGACAGTTGACATCTGTCGCTGACATCAACGTCGGCAGATGAGGGCAGACAGTGACGGTCCCGTGCGACTATCGTCACTGGCCGGTGACCCTGCTCACCTGTGTCACCTTCACCGTTATGAGAATGGGATGATGTCGTTTATGAAGGGACGAGTCCTTGTCGTCGACGACGACACCGCACTGGCCGAGATGCTCGGCATCGTGCTGCGTGGTGAAGGTTTCGAGCCGTCTTTCGTAGCCGACGGTGACAAGGCGCTGGCCGCTTTCCGTGAGACCAAGCCCGATCTGGTGCTGCTCGACCTGATGCTGCCCGGCAGGGACGGCATCGAGGTGTGCCGGCTGATCCGGGCCGAGTCCGGGGTGCCGATCGTGATGCTCACGGCCAAGAGCGACACCGTCGACGTCGTGGTCGGTCTGGAGTCGGGCGCCGACGACTACATCGTGAAGCCGTTCAAGCCGAAGGAGCTGGTCGCCCGCATCCGGGCGCGGCTGCGGAGGTCTGAGGAGCCGGCGCCGGAGCAGCTCGCCATAGGTGACCTCGTCATCGACGTGGCCGGGCACTCCGTGAAGCGGGACGGTCAGTCGATCGCGCTCACGCCGCTGGAGTTCGACCTGCTGGTCGCGCTGGCCCGTAAGCCGTGGCAGGTGTTCACGCGTGAGGTGCTCCTGGAGCAGGTATGGGGCTACCGGCACGCCGCCGACACCCGTCTGGTGAACGTGCATGTGCAGCGGCTGCGTTCCAAGGTCGAGAAGGACCCCGAGCGGCCGGAGATCGTGGTGACCGTCCGTGGCGTCGGTTACAAGGCCGGACCCAGCTGACGTGTCCGGGGACAGCGCCGCTTCGGCCCCCGGCCGGTCCGGGGCCCGACCGGGGCGGCCTGTCGGCCGGAAGGCGGCGGGTTCGCGCTGGGGACGGTTCTTCGAGGGCGGGCTGCTCCAAGGCGGAGTCCAGGGCAGCCCGGTCTTCCGGCTGCTCATGCGCTGGGTACGCCGGCCGCTGCTGCCGGTCATGCGGCTGTGGCGGCGGAACATCCAGCTCAAGGTCGTCGTCACGACACTGCTGATGTCGCTCGGCGTCGTGCTGCTGCTGGGCTTCGTCGTGATCGGGCAGGTGCGCAACGGCCTGCTGGACGCCAAGGTGAAGGCCTCGCAGAGCCAGGCCACCGGCGGGTTCGCGGTCGCCAAGCAGAAGGCCGACGAGGCCGCCAGCGGCACCGGTGACGAGGCCTCGGCGGTCGACGGACGGCAGTCGCAGAACGTCATCCAGTGGATGAGCGACCTCGTCGAGTCGCTCTCCAGCGGCGGTCAGGGCGCCTTCGACGTGGTCACGCTCCCGGCCGGCGACGACAGCGGCGGCGGCCGCAGCCCGCGTGGTTCCGGGTACGTCGACCCGTCCGCCAGCGTGCCCGAGGATCTGCGTGTGCGGGTCAACGGCAGCACCACGGCAGCCCAGAGCTACACCCGCATTGTCTACAGCAACGGCAAGGACTCCCAGCCCGCGCTGGTCATCGGCAAGCAGGTCAACGACCCCAACGGCGACCTGTACGAGCTGTACTACCTCTTCCCGCTCACCCAGGAGGAGAAGTCCCTCAGCCTGGTCAAGGGCACGCTCGCGACCGCCGGACTCTTCGTCGTCGTACTGCTGGGGGCCATTGCCTGGCTCGTGGTGCGGCAGGTCGTCACACCTGTGCGGATGGCGGCCGGGATCGCCGAGCGGCTGTCCGCCGGGCGGCTGCAGGAGCGGATGAAGGTCACCGGCGAGGACGACATCGCGCGCCTCGGCGAAGCCTTCAACAAGATGGCGCAGAACCTGCAGCTGAAGATCCAGCAGCTGGAGGACCTCTCGCGGATGCAGCGGCGGTTCGTGTCGGACGTGTCGCACGAGTTGCGCACGCCGTTGACCACCGTACGGATGGCCGCCGACGTCATCCACGAGGCCCGCGAGGACTTCGACCCGGTGACCGCGCGGTCCGCGGAACTGCTCGCCGACCAGCTCGACCGGTTCGAGTCGCTGCTCGCGGACCTGCTGGAGATCAGCCGCTTCGACGCCGGAGCGGCGGCGCTGGAGGCCGAGCCGATAGACCTCCGCGAGGTCGTACGGCGGGTCGTCGGCGGGGCCGAGCCGCTCGCCGAGCGCAAGGGCACGCGGATACGTGTGGTCGGCGACCAGCAGCCCGTCGTCGCCGAGGCGGACGCCCGGCGCGTGGAGCGGGTGCTGCGCAATCTCGTCGTCAACGCCGTGGAGCACGGCGAGGGCAAGGACGTCGTCGTCAAGCTCGCCGCGGCGGGCGGGGCGGTCGCGGTCGCGGTGCGCGACTACGGCGTCGGGCTCAAGCCCGGCGAGGCGACCCGGGTCTTCAGCCGCTTCTGGCGGGCGGACCCGGCACGCGCGCGTACCACCGGTGGCACGGGTCTGGGCCTGTCCATCGCCCTGGAGGACGCCCGGCTGCACGGCGGCTGGCTGCAGGCCTGGGGCGAACCGGGAGGCGGTTCGCAGTTCCGGCTGACGCTGCCGCGGACCGCGGACGAGCCGCTGCGTGGCTCGCCGATACCGCTGGAGCCCAAGGACTCGCGGCGCAACCGCGGACTCAACGACGCCGGGCTGCCGCGCGGAGGCGAGGACAAGCGGGCCACGGTGCCTGCGCAGCCGACGAGCGGACAGGTGTTGCCGCCGCGCATGCCGGTCGCACAGCGGCTGGCCGCCGTGTCGCCCACGGCCGACCCGACGGCGCTGCCCGGCAGCGGCGCGCGCGTGGTGCCCCGGCCCACCGGGAGCGTACGGCGCCAGGACGACGCGCCCGCCGCCGACGCGGCGCGGGCCGAGGATCCGGACCCGGCCGCCGTACGAGGGGACTCGAACAACGCAGGGGAGGCATTTCGTGGGCGCTGACCGCGAGGGGGGCGCGGCGCGCCTGCCGGTGCGCGCAGTGGCGTACGCCGCGTGTGGCGTCGTACTGCTGGTCGGGTGTGCCTCGATGCCCGACAGCGGTGACCTGCGGGACGTCGAGTCCACGCCGCGGCAGGACACGCAGGTGCGGGTCTTCGCCATGCCGCCCAGCGAGGACGCCCAGGCCGGGGAGATCGTGCAGGGCTTCCTGGAGGCGCTGACCAGCGACGATCCGCACTACGACACGGCCCGCAAATATCTGACCCCGCCCGCTGCGCGGACGTGGCGGCCCGAGCAGTCGACCACCGTGCTCGCGAACGGGCCGAGCACCGAGGCCGACCGTCAGTCGGGCGGCCGGGACGACGCCGCCGACGTCACCTACACGCTGACCGGGGCCAGGGTCGCCACCGTGGACGGGCAGCAGGCGTACGCGCCCGCCGCAGGGCTGTACAGCAAGAGCCTGCACCTCACACGGGACGCCAAGAGCGGGCAGTGGCGCATCGACGCGCTGCCCCAGGGCGTCGTCATGGGCAAGTCGGACTTCCAGCGCAACTACACGTCGGTCAACAAGTACTACTTCGCCTCGAACACCTCCATCGGGGCGAGCGGACAGCCGGTGGCGGTCGCCGATCCCGTCTTCGTGCGCAAGCGCGTGGACCCGATGACGCAGATGGTGCGTTCGCTGCTCAGCGGGCCGACGAACTGGCTCGGACCCGTGGTCAGGTCGAGTTTTCCGACCGGTACGGCGCTCAGGAAGGGCGTCACCTCGCTGACGCCCGACGATCAGAACAAGCTGACCGTGCCGCTCAACGGCAAGGCCTCCCAGGTCGGAGCGACGAAGTGCACCGAGATGGCGACCCAGCTCCTTTACACGCTGCAGAACCTGACGCCGACGGTGGACGCGGTCGAACTGCAGGGCGCCAACGGCGAGACGATGTGCGACCTCACCGAGCGGCGGGCAGAGTCCGTCGCCTGGCACGGTTCCGGGAACCGCCCCGAATATCTCTACTTTCTCGACAACAAGCACCAGCTGGTGCGCATCGCGGGCACCAGCACGAGCACCAGTGCGGTCTCGGTGCCGGGCGCGCTCGGTGAGAGCGGGAAACAGCTGCAGTCGGTGGCGGTGTCGCACGACGAGCGCACCGCAGCCGGGGTCAGCGTCGACGGCAGGTCGCTCTACGTCGCCTCGATGGCGTCGGGACGCCCGCTCGGCGGCGCCTTCGTGACCAGCCATGGCGCCACCGACGCCGACCGGCTGACGACGCCTACCTGGGACGCCCGCGGCGACCTGTGGGTGGCCGACCGCGACCCCCGTGACTCCCGGCTCATCCTGCTGGAACACGGGGAGGGCCCGCCGGTGGTGGTGCGGACGACCGGGCTGCCCGGGCGTATCAAGGACGTGCGGGTGGCCGCCGACGGGGCGCGGATGGCTCTCGTCGTGGAGAAGGACGGCAAGCAGTCCCTGCTCATCGGGCGGATCGAGCGCGACGACAAGTCGGGCGAGGGTCCGGCGGTCGTCGAACTGCGTTCCGCGGCCCCCGAGTTGGAGCAAGTCACCGCCATGTCATGGGCTGGGGACAGCCGACTCGTGGTGGTCGGGCGCGAGCAGGGGGGCGTGCAGCAGATGCGGTACGTCCAGGTCGACGGCTCCACGCCGGAGGCACCGGCGCCCGACGCCCTCACCGGGGTGAAGAAGATCGCCGCGTCCGAGGACGAGCAGGTGCCGCTGGTGGCGTACTCGGAGGACGGAATCGTACGGCTGCCGACCGGGGCGCAGTGGCAGAAGGTTGTCAAGGACGGGTCGGCGCCGGTTTATCCGGGGTGAGGCTTCGAGGATCCGGTGCGCTGGTCTGAGCCGTGCGGCTCTGGCTCCGCACTCGAATGAGTGATGGTCGTCACGGTGTGTGTGGAGTTATCCACAAGGAGTTGTCCACAGGGCTGGCAGGCCGGTCCGGGCCTTGACACAGTGGTGGGCATGCGGGGGTGGTGGCAGGACCTCACCGACTTGGTGCTACCGGCCGAGTGCGGAGGCTGTGGGACGCCTCGCACAGTGCTCTGCCCTGAGTGCCGTGCCGCCCTGAACAGGGCCGCACCGAGCCGAGTGCGACCGGTGCCGGAGCCGCCCGGGCTCCCCTCGGTGCACGCGGCGGCTCCGTATGCGGACGAGGTGCGGGCCATGCTCCTCGCCCATAAGGAACGGGGCGCATTGGCCCTTGCGCGGCCTCTGGGCGCGGCTCTGGCGGGCGCTGTGCGGGCGGGGCTGCTGGAGGCCGTGGCAGGGGGCGACGGGGCATGGCGTGCGGGTGCGTGTGCGGAGGGCGGTGGGGCTCACGGAACAGTCGTAGGAGGGTATGCGGCACGGGGTGCCTGGGCGGGGAGCGGTGGGGAACCGGGCTTCCCGGCGGAAGCCGGTGTGCGTGCGGCATCGGGTGTCACTGCCGACGGCGCAGCGGCTCGGGCTTCGGGTGGTGGCCGTCGCGTGCACGTGGTGTCGTCGTGGGGTGAGGGCGTGTCCTTCGAGACGGATGGTGTGGCGGGCCGGCGCCGGGTCGGTGCGGCTGTGCATGGTGGGGAGCCGCGTCGGCGCGGTGACGTGCCGGTGCTGCTGGTGCCGGTGCCCTCTGCCGTGCGGGCGGTGCGGGCGCGGGGGCACGATCCGGTGCGGCGGATCGCGCTCGCGGCGGCCGGTGAGCTGCGGCGGGCCGGGATGGCCGTCCGGGTGGTCGCGGTGCTGCGGCAGCGGCGTGCGGTGGTCGACCAGTCGGGGCTCAACTCACGGCAGCGGCTGGCCAATCTCGAGGGTGCGCTGGAGGTGGCAGCGGACGGTGCACGGCTGCTCGCCGGCGGTCACGTAGTGCTGGTCGACGACCTGATGACCACCGGTGCCTCGCTGACGGAGGCGGCGCGAGCCGTACGGGAGGCGGTCGGGTACGGCGGCGGGACAACGGCCGTGTATGCGGGCGCAACTCGGGAAGGAAGGAGAGAACGGACGCCCGGTTCAAGGGAGGTGAGGGAGAACCCGACACCTGACAGGGACGGAATGGCGGAGGTGGACGGAGTGGTCCAGTTGATCCGCGCCGCGGTGATCGCGGCACCACCGGATTCCTTCGAAATAAACCGGAACTGACTGCGAACTTGCATCGTTGCAGGTAGCGAGAGGACCTAATCACCTGAACGGAGGTACGCCGCAGTAGAGGGTGACGACATCCGGCTGGGCGAGATATGTTCGGTTGTGAGGGAAAGCCGCAGGCCATACCTCTCATTCCGAATGCCGTGCCGCGGGTATTCGGTATTCACCCGCGCCGGTGGGGTGGAGATCTTGCCCATGGGGGAGGAGGAGGTGGAAGTCACCGAGTCCGAGGTTCCGGCGTCGGCCGGAACTTGGTGCAAAAGGGAGATGCTCCGCCGATGGAGCGGAGCAATCCGGGAACGGAGTTCTGCGTGGACATCGTCGTCAAGGGCCGCAAGACCGAGGTGCCCGAGCGGTTCCGCAAGCACGTGGCCGAGAAGCTGAAGCTGGAGAAGATCCAGAAGCTCGATGGCAAGGTGATCAGCCTCGACGTCGAGGTGTCCAAGGAGCCCAACCCCCGACAGGCCGACCGTTGCGACCGAGTGGAGATCACGCTCCGCTCCCGCGGTCCGGTGATCCGGGCGGAGGCAGCGGCCAACGATCCGTACGCGGCACTCGACCTGGCGGCGGAGAAGTTGGATGCCCGGCTGCGTAAGCAGCACGACAAGCGGTTCTCGCGCCGAGGCGCGCGCCGGATCTCGGCGGCCGAGGTCCCCGACCACGTCCCAGGCGCGGCCACGCTCAACGGGAACGGTCATCCCGTCCAGGAGGAAGAGGCGGACGGTGTGCCCACGAAGAAGATCGGCTCGCTGGAAGTGAAGGGCGAAGGCCCCCTCGTCGTCCGCGAGAAGACCCACGTCGCCTCCCCGATGACCCTCGACCAGGCTCTCTACGAGATGGAACTGGTCGGACACGACTTCTATCTGTTCGTCGACTCCGAGACCAAGGAACCAAGCGTCGTCTACCGGCGGCACGCCTACGACTACGGTGTCATCCACCTCAGCACGGACCCGATGGTCGCCCAGGCGCAACCGCCCGCGGCAGGCGGCACGCTGGGCGGCTGAGTCACCCGGCTGACAGCTGAGCAGGTGCCCCTGGAGCGCCCGTGCGCCCCCAGGGGCACCGGTGTGCGGCCCATTCGCGCCCCGCTTGTCACCGCGGTGTCGTCCGGGCATGAAATCATGGCCGCACCGGCCCAACCGGTGGGCCGGTGCCTTGGGTTGGCGATGGCACAGGACCACAGGCCACAGCCTTCAGGGGGAGGAACGATGGCGGACAGCTTCGGACCGATGCGGGACGCGGATGCCGACGGCGGCGTTGTCGGCATGGGCCCGGACGCGGGCACTCCACGTGAGGAGCCGATCAGGGTTCTTGTCGTGGACGACCACGCCCTTTTCCGCCGTGGCCTGGAGATCGTGCTCGCCGCCGAGGAGGACATCCAGGTCGTCGGTGAGGCGGGCGACGGAGCCGAGGCCGTCGACAAGGCCGCCGACCTGCTGCCCGACATCGTGCTGATGGACGTACGGATGCCCAAGCGCGGGGGGATCGAGGCGTGCACCTCGATCAAGGAGGTCGCCCCCAGCGCGAAGATCATCATGCTGACCATCAGCGACGAAGAGGCGGATCTCTACGACGCGATCAAGGCGGGTGCGACCGGTTATCTCCTCAAGGAGATTTCCACGGACGAGGTGGCCACCGCCATTCGCGCGGTGGCCGACGGGCAGTCGCAGATCAGCCCCTCCATGGCGTCGAAACTCCTCACCGAGTTCAAGTCGATGATCCAGCGCACCGACGAGCGCCGACTGGTGCCGGCGCCGCGGCTCACGGATCGCGAACTCGAAGTGCTCAAACTTGTCGCCACGGGGATGAACAACCGTGATATAGCCAAGGAGTTGTTCATCTCCGAGAACACCGTGAAGAACCATGTGCGCAACATCCTGGAGAAGCTGCAGCTGCACTCCAGGATGGAAGCCGTGGTCTACGCGATGCGGGAGAAGATCCTCGAGATCCGGTGAAGCTCAGGCGAGAAGGCGGACGAGCTCTCTACTGAGGGATTCGCGGAGTTCGGGCGCGTCCACGCGTTCCACGCGTACGTCCGTGCAGTCCACCCAGCTCGCCGCCTCGACCAGGGCCTGCGCCACCGCCGGGACCGCCTTCGCGCCGTCCAGGGTGACCTGCCTGGCCACCAGGGTGCGGCCCTCGCGGGCCGGGTCCACACGGCCGACCAGGTGGCCGCCGGCCAGGACCGGCATCGCGAAGTAGCCGTACATGCGCTTCGGCTTGGGGACGTAGGCCTCCAGGCGGTGGGTGAAGCCGAAGATCCGCTCCGTGCGGGCCCGTTCCCAGACCAGGGAGTCGAACGGGGACAGCAGGGTGGTGCGATGGCGGCCGCGCGGCGGTGTGTCCAGGGCCTCCGGGTCCGCCCAGGCCGGTTTGCCCCAGCCCTCCACCGTGACCGGGACCAGGCCCGAGTCCGCGATCACCGCCTCGACCTGCTCGCCCTTGAGCCGGTGGTAGTCGGCGATGTCCGCGCGCGTGCCGACGCCGAGGGACTGGCCCGCCAGGCGGACCAGGCGGCGCAGGCACTCGGCGTCGTCCAGCTCGTCGTGCAGCAGCGCGTCCGGGATCGCGCGCTCGGCGAGGTCGTACACCCGCTTCCAGCCGCGGCGCGCCACACAGACCACCTCGCCGTGCATCAGCGCGCGCTCCACGGCGACCTTCGAACCGGACCAGTCCCACCACTCGCTCGTGCGCTTCGCGCCGCCCAACTCCGTGGCCGTGAGCGGGCCTTCGGTCTTGAGCTGCTTGATGACCTGGTCGTAGGCGCCGTCGGGGAGCTCGTGGTTCCAGTGCGGGCGGTTCCGGTACGCGCGGCGGCGGAAGGCGAAGTGGGGCCACTCCTCGACGGGGAGGATGCAGGCGGCGTGGGACCAGTACTCGAAGGCGTGCGTGTCCGTCCAGTACGCGCTCTCGACGGTCTTGCGGCCGACGGCGCCGAGGCGGGCGTACGGGATGAGTTCGTGGGAGCGGGCGAGGACGGAGATCGTGTCGAGCTGGACCGCGCCGAGGTGACGGAGGACGCCGCGGACGCCTGCGCGGCGGTTGGGGGTGCCGAGGAAGCCTTGTGCGCGCAGGGCGATGCGGCGGGCCTCGTCCGCGGAGAGGGTGGTGGTGGGGCGCGGGGTCGTCATGCATCCGCACGATAGGTGGTGGCACTGACAGTGGGGGTGGGCCGGGGGTTTGTTGATGGGGGCACGATGTTGGGGCCGGGAGGGTTTCGCTTGCCCGAGCTTGCGGGGTGGGCCTCCCCCACTCTCGGCTTCGCTCGAGCGGGGGAGGCACGACTGCCCGCAGCTGCCGCAGGTGCGTGCGCCGCTGCCGGGTGGGCGCCGCCCCTGCGACACGACTTCCCGCAGCTAGGCGGGGGGTCGTGCCGGCAGGTAGGGCGCCGTTGATGGGAGGCCCAGGTCCGACGGGAGTAGGGAGCCAACCCAGCAGTCTCGGCGTACTCCCTTGTTGTTCGTCGCGGCGCGTAGCGTGCCCTCGATCGTGAAGCCCGCGCGTTCGGCCACCGCGCGAGAGGGGCGGTTGCCGACTTCCGCCCGCCACTCCACGCGGTCTATGGAGAGGTGGGTGAAGGACCAGCGGGCGGCGGCGAGGGTGGCCTCGGTGACGTAACCCCTGCCGCGGTGCTCCTTGGTGGCCCAGAAGCCGATCTCGGCGACGCCCAGGGCGCGCATGGTGAGGGCGAGCATGCCCGCCAGCTTCTCCCCTTCGGGGAGGAAGAGACCGAAGGTGAACATGGAGTTGTTCGTCCAGCCGTCGGGCACCACGTGCTCGGTGAAGCTCTCGGCGTGCTCGCGCAGGTAGGGAGAGGGGAACTGCGAGATCCAGCGCTGGAGGTCGGGGTCCTGGGCCGCGGCGAGCACGGCCTCGGTGTCCTGCGGACCGGGGGCGCGCAGGAGGAGCCGGCCGGTGGTGAGGGTGACGGGTTCCATCGGGCGATTCTGCTCGGGCGCAGGGGAGTGCGCCATCCTTTTTGCGGAGCGTGCCTCTCCGTTCCCCAAGAGAGCACCCCTGTGCGTTGCGTGAGCAGGTGATCACATTTCGCGCAATTCCTCATGCCGATGCGGCACTATCCGCGCATCCCGCCCGTTGTTTCTATGGAAGCGACCGGATGGAAGCGACCCCTGAACCAGCGGTGCGCGGCCGTCGGAACGCCAGGCCTCCCGGCACGGCCGGGTCCTCGCATACGATGGCCGTTGCTCAGTACGTCCAATGGAAACCGACCGTCCCAGGCCCGACCGGCAAGGAGACCAGCCCCCGTGTCCGTCCTCTCGAAGATCATGCGTGCAGGCGAAGGCAAAATCCTGCGCAAGCTGCACCGCATCGCGGACCAGGTCAACTCCATCGAAGAGGATTTCGTCGACCTCTCCGACGCCGAGCTGCGGGCCCTCACCGATGAGTACAAGCAGCGGTACGCCGACGGTGAGAGCCTCGACGACCTGCTCCCCGAGGCGTTCGCCACCGTGCGCGAGGCCGCCAAGCGCGTCCTCGGTCAGCGGCACTACGACGTGCAGATGATGGGCGGCGCAGCCCTCCACCTCGGCTACGTCGCCGAGATGAAGACCGGTGAGGGCAAGACGCTCGTCGGCACGCTGCCCGCGTATCTCAACGCCCTCTCCGGAGGCGGCGTCCACCTCATCACGGTCAACGACTATCTGGCCGAGCGCGACTCCGAGATGATGGGCCGTGTCCACAAGTTCCTCGGCCTGAGTGTCGGCTGCATCCTCGCCAACATGACGCCGGCCCAGCGCCGCGAGCAGTACGAGTGCGACATCACGTACGGCACGAACAACGAGTTCGGCTTCGACTACCTGCGCGACAACATGGCGTGGGCCAAGGATGAGCTCGTCCAGCGCGGCCACAACTTCGCCATCGTCGACGAGGTCGACTCGATCCTCGTCGACGAGGCCCGTACGCCGCTGATCATCTCCGGCCCGGCCGACCAGGCCACCAAGTGGTACGGCGACTTCGCCAAGCTGGTCACGCGCCTCAAGCGCGGCGAGGCGGGCAACCCGCTCAAGGGCCTCGAGGAGACCGGGGACTACGACGTCGACGAGAAGAAGCGCACCGTCGCCATCCACGAGAACGGCGTCTCCAAGGTCGAGGACTGGCTGGGCATCGACAACCTCTACGAGTCGGTGAACACCCCGCTGGTGGGCTACCTCAACAACGCCATCAAGGCCAAGGAGCTCTTCAAGAAGGACAAGGACTACGTCGTCATCGACGGCGAGGTCATGATCGTCGACGAGCACACCGGCCGTATCCTCGCCGGCCGCCGTTACAACGAGGGCATGCACCAGGCGATCGAGGCGAAGGAAGGGGTGGACATCAAGGACGAGAACCAGACGCTCGCGACGATCACCCTGCAGAACTTCTTCCGCCTCTACTCGAAGCTCTCCGGCATGACCGGTACGGCGATGACCGAGGCCGCCGAGTTCCACCAGATCTACAAGCTCGGCGTCGTCCCGATCCCGACCAACAAGCCGATGATCCGCAACGACCAGTCGGACCTGATCTACCGCACCGAGGTCGCCAAGTTCGAGGCGGTCGTCGACGACATCGCGGAGAAGCACGAGAAGGGTCAGCCGATCCTCGTCGGTACGACTTCGGTCGAAAAGTCCGAATACCTCTCGCAGCAGCTCTCCAAGCGCGGCATCCAGCACGAAGTGCTGAACGCCAAGCAGCACGACCGTGAGGCGACGATCGTCGCCCAGGCCGGCCGCAAGGGCGCCGTGACCGTGGCGACGAACATGGCCGGGCGTGGCACGGACATCAAGCTCGGCGGCAACCCCGACGACCTCGCCGAGGCGGAGCTGCGTCAGCGCGGCCTCGACGCCGACGAGCACATCGAGGAATGGGCCGCCGCACTGCCCGCCGCTCTGGAGAGGGCCGAAAAGGCCGTGAAGGCGGAGTTCGAGGAGGTCAAGGACCTCGGTGGGCTCTACGTCCTCGGCACCGAGCGGCACGAGTCGCGCCGTATCGACAACCAGCTGCGCGGTCGGTCCGGCCGTCAGGGCGACCCTGGCGAGTCCCGCTTCTACCTGTCGCTGGGCGACGACCTGATGCGTCTGTTCAAGGCCCAGATGGTCGAGCGTGTGATGTCCATGGCGAACGTGCCGGACGACGTGCCGATCGAGAACAAGATGGTCACGCGCGCGATCGCGTCCGCGCAGTCGCAGGTCGAGCAGCAGAACTTCGAGACCCGTAAGAACGTCCTGAAGTACGACGAGGTGCTCAACCGTCAGCGCGAGGTCATCTACGGCGAGCGGCGCCGCGTCCTGGAGGGTGAGGACCTGCAGGAGCAGCTGCAGCACTTCATGGACGACACGATCGACGCGTACGTCGGCGCGGAGACAGCCGAGGGCTTCCCCGAGGACTGGGACCTGGACCGGCTGTGGGGCGCGTTCAAGCAGCTCTACCCGGTGAAGGTGACCGTCGAAGAGCTGGAGGAGGCGGCCGGCGACCGCGCCGGTCTGACCGCCGAGTACATCTCCGAGTCCATCAAGGACGACATCCACGAGCAGTACGAGTCGCGTGAGGCGCAGCTCGGCTCCGAGATCATGCGTGAGCTGGAGCGCCGGGTCGTGCTGTCGGTCCTCGACCGCAAGTGGCGCGAGCACCTCTACGAGATGGACTACCTCCAGGAGGGCATCGGCCTGCGCGCGATGGCGCAGAAGGACCCGCTGGTCGAGTACCAGCGCGAGGGCTTCGACATGTTCACCGCGATGATGGACGGCATCAAGGAGGAGTCCGTCGGCTACCTGTTCAACCTGGAGGTCCAGGTCGAGCAGCAGGTCGAGGAGGTTCCGGTCGAGGACGCGCAGCCGGTGGCGGACGGCGTCCAGGACGCGGTGCCGGCGCAGGCGGGCTCCCGTCCGGAGATCCGGGCGAAGGGCCTGGACGCGCCGCAGCGGAGGGGCCTGCACTTCTCCGCGGCGACCGTGGACGGTGAGGGCGGCATCGTCGAGGGTGACTTCACCTATGACGACGAGGAGCCGGTGCGCTCGGAGGCCGACGGCCTCACGCGCGCGGAGCGCCGCAAGCAGGCGAAGAGCGGCCGCCGCCGCAGGAAGTGACGACGCGGGCGCCTGCGGCGCCTTAGCGGTGTACAGGGCCGGGCCACTCGAGAGGGGGCCCGGCCCTTCCGCATACGTGCGCGCCAGCCGTGGTTCGTGCGGCCGGGTGCCGTGCACGCACGGCAGTGGCGGTCCGGCGGTCAGGCACAGTGCGCGCCCGCCCGAGGTGGCCCACGCGGTCGGCCGGCCCACGCGTACGCCCGCAGCAGCCGGGGCCCCGGCACCCGACGCGTCGCCTGCGGCAGACAGCGGCCCAGCACCCCACGTGCACGTCCCATGGCGTTCCGCGCTACCGGGTGCCGTTACGTCTTCTGAGTCAGCCGGTGCCCATGCCGCTAGTCGTCCTCCGTCCGTGCTCCCCTGGGGCCGCCCAGTTCCACCGCCGTGCAGCGCCAGCGCAGGTCCGGGCCCTGTTCCAGGCGGAAGGCCATGGCGCGGAGCTGGTCACCGGCGGCGATGCGGGCGAAGGCCTCGATGGCGCCGGTGCGGGGGACGTAGTAGCCGATGTCGCGGACGACGGGGCGGGTGCCGCGGGTACGCAGGGGGCCGCGTTCGGCGAGGCGGGCGAGTTCGTCGTAGGCGCGGCCGGCGGTGTGCCGGAGCATCCAGTGGACGGGGCGGTGCCCGCTCAGGACGGCCAGGAGACGGTCGGCGAAGAGGTCGGTGGGGCGTGGGCGGGGCGCCACCGCGACCGGAGCGGAGCGGGCCGTACGGGCCGTACCCGAAGCGGGCACTGTGCGGGCCGTACCCGAGGCGGGCGTGCGTGGTGGGGTGCCGCTGGGGCGGCGGGGGTCGCGGCGGCCCGGTGGGCGAGTGAGCGGGCGGAGCTGGGCGGTCCTGGTCATGACCTTGTTCATGGAGGTCCCCGTTCGGCGGGCCCGGTCGATACCGGGCGGTAACTTGCTGATGGGGATCTTGTACGGGGCCGCGGGTGACGTCGGCAAGGAAGCGGCGGCACGCGTCGAGGACCCCGAAATGTTCACCTATCAGAGTGGCTGGGGCGGCAGGAATCCCGTGGAGACTGGGCGGCACCGGGTGACTTCCGAGGCGCCAGGTGGACGCCTCCGGGGTTGCGGACGGGGACCCGAAAGGGGACGGCCGCACGTATCCTGAAGGCCGTCCGGGAGGCGGCGCACCGCTCTCCCCGGGCCTCAGCGGAGCCTTGATCACGAAAAGAGCGGCCAGCCATGCGCGTCTACGTCCCCCTGACCCTCCCCGGTCTCGCCGAGGCGTACAAGACGGGCGAGCTGGGGGCCGGCCCGTTCCTCGCCTACGCCGTCACGCCCGCCCTGCGTGAGTGGTACCTCTCCGACGACATCGAGGAGCTGGAGTACGCCGCGCTGAACCGGGCCGCGCTCGCCTCGCTGCGCCTGCTGGCGGCGGATCCGGAGGCGACGCGGCGCCGCGTCGTGGTCGCCGTCGACGTGCCCGACGGCACCGCCGCGGCCGACCCGGACCGCGGGCTCGACCCGGTGGCCCTCGGCGAGGTGCGGGTGTCCGGCACCGTACGGCTCGCCAAGGCGGCCGCGGTGCACGTCGACCTGGAGGACGCGGTGCGTGACGTGGCCGCCGCGGCCGAGGCGCTGGACGCGGCGGACCGCGGGGACGACGACGCGCAGTTCGTCGTGGACGGGGCTGAGGACCACGAACTGCTCTGGTACGCGACGCAGGAGATCCCCGGCCTGGTGGGGCTCGCGTAGCCGCCCAGCTGCCGTCCATCTACCCCTCGTCTGCCACCCGTATGGCCTTTCACCTGCCGTTTTCCTTGATTGTCAGTGACGGCGGGTACGTTCTTTGGCATGGGGAAGCACGGAAGCGCGCACATCGTCTGGGACTGGAACGGGACGCTGTTCCACGACAATGACGCGATCATCGGGGCGACGAACGCGGCGTCGGCCGAGCTGGGGCTGGAGCCGATCACGCTGGAGCAGTACCGGGCGCTGTACTGCGTGCCGGTGCCGAAGTTCTACGAGCGGCTGATGGGGCGGCTGCCGACGCAGGCCGAGTGGGAGCTGATGGACGGCGTCTTCCACCGGTACTACACCGAGCACCGCCTCGCCTGCGGGCTCACCGACGGGGCGACCGACCTGCTGGCGGGTTGGCGGTCGGCGGGCCACAGCCAGTCGCTGCTCAGCATGTACGGGCACGAGGACCTCGTACCCCTGGTGCGCGGGTTCGGGATCGAGGCGCACTTCATACGGGTCGAGGGGCGCACCGGGCCGTCCGGGGGCAGCAAGGCCGAGCACATGGTGCGCCACCTCGAGGCGCTCGCCGGCGTGCAGCCGGGGCGCACGGTGGTGATCGGTGACGCCGCCGACGACGCGGTGGCGGCGCGGCACGTGGGCGCGCAGGCCGTGCTGTACACCGGCGGGTCGCACAGCCGGGCCAGCCTCGAGGAGGTCGGGGTGCCGGTGGTGGACACCCTGGCGGAGGCCGTCGCGGAGGCCGGCCGGCTGGCGGCGTGACCGTACCGGCGCGAGGCCGGCGGCGGCTCAGGTCACCGGGGCCTTCGCGCGCAGCACGGTGAGGAATTCGCGCATCCAGGCGGGATGGTCCGGCCAGGCACGCGAGGAGACGAGGGTGCCGTCCACGACCGCCTCGGTGTCCTGGAAGGTGGCACCGGCGGCCTGCATGTCGAGTTCCAGCGCGGGATAGGCGGTGACCCGGCGGCCGCGCAGGCTGTCGATCGCGGCGGTGAGCAGCGGGCCGTGGCAGATCTGGGCGACCGGCTTGTCCGTGTCGAAGAACGACTTGAGGATCTTGCGGAGTTCGGGGTCATTGCGCAGGTACTCGGGGGCGCGGCCGCCGGGGATGACCAGGGCGACGTACTGGCCGGGATCGACCTCGGAGAAGGCGAGGTCGGCGGGCCAGGTGTAGCCGGCCTTCTCGGTGTAGGTGTCGAAGCCGGGTTCGAAGTCGTGGACGACGAACTGGAGCTTCTTGCGGGTGGGGGCGGCGATGTCCACCTCGTAGCCCTCTTCGCGCAGGCGCTGGTAGGGGTACAGGACTTCGAGCGACTCCGCTGCGTCGCCGGTGACGATGAGGATCTTCGCGGTCATGGGGGACGGCTCCTCTCGGGCGGTGTGCGTCGGCCCTCGGGCGGTGCGCTGTCCGTCGGGCGCTGCGCCGGTGTGTGGGCAACGTGCCTCCAGCGTGCCGCGCTGCCAAGGGGGTCCGCCACTTTCGGGGGAATCACGGCGTACGTTCCCGGTGCTGATTCCGGCCTGCGGATACGTCTGAGGTGGCCGGATCCGCGCTGTGCAGAACGTCAAAGTTCGACCCTCGGTTTTGTACACATACGGCTCATGACGGGCCCCCGGGGAGGAGCGATAGCCTTGTGGCGTGATCAGCGCGATATCTCGCGGGGGCGATGTTGCCCCTGCCCTGCGCCCGGAGAGCACGGACGACATCCGTGTCCGGGCGGCGGTCGCTGGTCCTCGCGGGCGGGACGGGGGAGCAGACACGGCCCCCGAGGCGCCGCGCACATCCCGGGCAACGGCGTCGCGGAGAGCAGCGTCACACCCGTCGGGCGCGTTGACATTGGCCGAATTCCCCCCGCTCATCTCACCTCGCGGCATAGCGTCGGAACGGACCGGACATCCCGGGCCGTGGCGTCGAGTCGCAGGGGAAGAGACCGTACTTCCTTCTACGTCACGCAACGGCGCGCGACAGGAGCCAGAGGACAATGCAGACCAAGCTGGACGAAGCAAAGGCCGAGCTGCTCGAGAGGGCTGCCCGGGTAGCTGAGAACAGCCCGGTCGGGGGGCACCTACCGACTGGGACGACGGGCGAGGACACTCCGGACACCCCGGACCAGGAATCCGTGTTCGCGTTCCTCCAGCGCTACTACCTGCACACCGCCCCGGAGGACCTCTCCGACCGCGACCCGGTCGACGTCTTCGGAGCCGCGGTCTCGCACTACCGCCTCGCCGAGACCAGGCCGCAGGGCACCGCCAACGTCAGGGTCCACACCCCGACCGTCGAGGAGAACGGGTGGACCTGCAGCCACACCGTCGTGGAGGTCGTCACCGACGACATGCCCTTCCTCGTCGACTCCGTCACCAATGAGCTGACCCGGCAGGGGCGTGGCATCCACGTCGTCATCCACCCGCAGTTCGTCATCCGGCGCGACCTCACCGGCAAGCTCATCGAGGTGCTGCCCACCCCGCCCACCGGTGGCGACCTTCCGCACGACGCGCACATCGAGTCGTGGATCCACGTGGAGATCGACCGCGAGACCGACCGCGCCGATCTGAAGCAGATCACCGCCGACCTGCTGCGCGTCCTGTCCGACGCGCGTGAGGCCGTCGAGGACTGGGAGAAGATGCGGGACGCGGCCCTGCGCATCGCAGAGGGACTCGACGAAGAGCCCGTGCCCGCCGACCTGCCCCGGCCGGAGGTCGAGGAGGCCCGCGAGCTGCTGCGCTGGCTCGGCGCCGACCACTTCACCTTCCTCGGCTACCGCGAGTATGAGCTGCGTGGAGACGACTCGCTGGCCGCCGTGCCGGGCACCGGGCTCGGCATACTGCGCTCGGACCCGCACCACGCCGCCGACGAGAGCCACCCGGTCAGCCCCTCCTTCGAGCGGCTCCCGGCGGACGCCCGCGCCAAGGCGCGCGAGCACAAGCTCCTGGTCCTCACCAAGGCCAACAGCCGGTCCACCGTGCACCGGCCGTCGTACCTCGACTACGTAGGCGTGAAGAAGTTCGACAAGGACGGCAGCGTCGTCGGGGAGCGCCGCTTCCTGGGCCTGTTCTCGTCCGCCGCGTACACCGAGTCCGTCCGCCGGGTGCCCGTCATCCGGCGCAAGGTCGACGAGGTGCTCAGGGGCGCCGGCTTCTCGCCCAACAGCCACGACGGGCGCGACCTGCTGCAGATCCTGGAGACCTACCCGCGCGACGAGCTCTTCCAGACGCCCGTCGACGAGCTGCGCACCATCGTCACCTCGGTCCTCTACCTGCAGGAACGCCGCCGACTGCGCCTCTACCTGCGCCAGGACGAATACGGCCGCTACTACTCGGCCCTCGTCTACCTGCCCCGCGACCGCTACACCACCGGTGTCCGACTGCGGATCATCGACATCCTCAAAGAGGAACTCGACGGCACCAGCGTCGACTTCACCGCCTGGAACACCGAGTCGATCCTGTCCCGGCTGCACTTCGTCGTGCGCGTCCCGCAGGGCACCGAGCTGCCCCAGCTGTCCGACGCCGACAAGGAGCGCATCGAGGCCCGTCTTGTCGAGGCCGCCCGCTCCTGGGCCGACGGCTTCGCGGAGGCCCTGAACTCGGAGTGCGGCGAGGAGCGCGCGGCCGAGCTGCTGCGCCGTTACAACAACGCCTTCCCCGAGGGCTACAAGGCCGACCACACCCCGCGCGCCGCGGTCGCCGACCTGGTCCACCTCGAGCGGCTCAGCGAGGAGGAGGGCAACGACTTCGCACTCAGCCTCTACGAGCCGGTGGGTGCCGGCCCCGACGAGCGCCGCTTCAAGATCTACCGCAAGGGCGGCGCGATCTCCCTCTCCGCCGTGCTGCCGGTCCTCAACCGGCTCGGCGTCGAGGTGATCGACGAGCGGCCGTACGAGCTGCGCTGCTCGGACCGCACCACCGCCTGGATCTACGACTTCGGTCTGCGCATCCCCAAGTCGCTGGGCCACGGCAACGGCGACTACCTCGGCGACGACGGCCGTGAGCGGTTCCAGGAGGCCTTCGCCGCGACCTGGACCGGCAAGGCGGAGAACGACGGCTTCAACGCCCTCGTCCTGGGCGCCGGTCTGACCTGGCGGCAGGCGACGGTGCTGCGGGCGTACGCCAAGTACCTGCGCCAGGCCGGCTCCACCTTCAGCCAGGACTACATGGAGGACACCCTCCGTACGAACGTCCACACCACCCGGCTGCTCATCTCGCTCTTCGAGGCGCGGATGTCGCCGGAGCGCCAGAGCGCCGGGCGCGAGATCGTCGACGCTCTGCTCGAAGAGCTCGATGCCGCCCTCGACCAGGTCGCGAGCCTCGACGAGGACCGCATCCTGCGCTCCTTCCTGACCGTCATCAAGGCGACGCTGCGCACGAACTTCTTCCAGGAGGCGCTCGGCGGCAAGTCGCACGACTACGTCTCCATGAAGTTCGACCCGCAGGCGATCCCCGACCTGCCGGCGCCGCGACCGGCGTACGAGATCTGGGTGTACTCCCCGCGCGTCGAGGGCGTGCACCTGCGCTTCGGCAAGGTCGCGCGTGGCGGTCTGCGCTGGTCCGACCGGCGTGAGGACTTCCGCACCGAGATCCTCGGCCTGGTCAAGGCGCAGATGGTGAAGAACACCGTCATCGTGCCGGTCGGAGCCAAGGGCGGCTTCGTCGCCAAGCAGCTGCCCGACCCGAGCGTGGACCGGGACGCGTGGCTGGCCGAGGGCATCGCCAGCTACAAGACGTTCATCTCGGCCCTGCTCGACATCACCGACAACATGGTCGCGGGCGAGGTCGTGCCGCCGCAGGACGTCGTGCGGCACGACGAGGACGACACCTATCTGGTGGTCGCGGCCGACAAGGGCACGGCGACGTTCTCCGACATCGCCAACCAGGTCGCCGAGTCGTACAACTTCTGGCTGGGCGACGCCTTCGCCTCCGGCGGCTCCGCGGGCTACGACCACAAGGGCATGGGCATCACCGCCCGCGGCGCCTGGGAGTCCGTCAAGCGGCACTTCCGCGAGCTGGGCGTGGACACGCAGACCGAGGACTTCACGGTCGTCGGCATCGGCGACATGTCCGGCGACGTGTTCGGCAACGGCATGCTGCTGAGCGAGCACATCCGGCTGGTCGCCGCCTTCGACCACCGGCACATCTTCATCGACCCGACCCCGGACGCGGCCACCTCCTACGCCGAGCGCCGCCGGCTGTTCGAACTGCCCCGCTCCAGCTGGGCCGACTACAACACCGACCTGCTGTCGGCGGGCGGCGGGATCTTCCCCCGCACGGCCAAGGCGATCACGGTCAACGGGCACATCCGCGAGGCCCTCGGCATCCAGGCGGGCATCACCAAGCTGACCCCGGCCGACCTGATGAAGGCGATCCTCAAGGCGCCGGTGGACCTGCTGTGGAACGGCGGCATCGGTACGTACGTCAAGGCGTCGACGGAGTCCAACGCCGACGTCGGCGACAAGGCCAACGACGCGATCCGCGTGGACGGCGGGGACCTGAGCGCCGCGGTCGTCGGCGAGGGCGGCAACCTGGGCCTGACCCAGCTCGGCCGCATCGAGTTCGCGGCGCACGGTGGCAAGATCAACACCGACGCGATCGACAACAGCGCCGGCGTGGACACCTCCGACCACGAGGTGAACATCAAGATCCTGCTCAACGGCCTGGTCTCGGACGGCGACATGACCGTCAAGCAGCGCAACAAGCTGCTCGCCGAGATGACCGACGAGGTCGGCGCCCTGGTCCTGCGCAACAACTACGCGCAGAACACGGCCATCGCCAACGCGCTCGCCCAGTCCAAGGACATGCTCCACGCCCAGCAGCGGTTCATCCGCCACCTGGTGCGCGAGGGCCACCTCGACCGGGCCCTGGAGTTCCTGCCCACCGACCGTCAGATCCGCGAACGCCTCAACACGGGGCACGGCCTGACCAGCCCGGAGACGGCCGTCCTGCTCGCGTACACGAAGATCACGGTCGCCGAGGAACTGCTGCAGACCTCGCTGCCGGATGACGCCTACCTGCGGTGCCTGCTGCACGCGTACTTCCCGACGGCGCTGCGCGAGCGGTTCCCGGACGGGATCGACAGCCACCCGCTGCGCCGCGAGATCACCACGACCGTGCTGGTCAACGACACGGTCAACACGGGCGGTACGACGTATCTGCACCGGCTGCGCGAGGAGACCGGCGCGTCGCTCGAGGAGATCGTGCGGGCGCAGACCGCGGCCCGTGTCATCTTCCGCTCGGCGCCCGTGTGGGACGCGGTGGAGGCCCTGGACAACAAGGTCGACGCCGCCGTCCAGACCCGGATCAGGCTGCACTCGCGCCGTCTGGTCGAGCGCGGCACGCGCTGGCTGCTCAACAACCGGCCGCAGCCGCTGCAGCTCGCCGAGACCGTCGCGTTCTTCTCGGAGCGGGTCGAGCAGGTCTGGCAGCAGCTGCCGAAGCTGCTGCGCGGCGCGGACCTGGAGTGGTACGAGCAGATCTACGACGAGCTGTCCGCCGCCGGTGTCCCCGAGGAGCTGGCGACGCGGGTGGCCGGGTTCTCCTCGGCCTTCCCGACGCTGGACATTGTCTCGGTGGCCGACCGCATGGGCCGGGGGCCGCTGGACGTCGCGGAGGTCTACTACGACCTCGCCGACCGGCTCACCATCACCCAGCTCATGGACCGCATCATCGAGCTGCCCCGCGCCGACCGCTGGCAGTCCATGGCCCGCGCCTCGATCCGCGAGGACCTGTACGCGGCGCACGCGGCCCTCACCGCGGACGTCCTCGCAGTCGGCAACGGCACCTCGACTCCCGAGCAGCGCTTCAAGGCCTGGGAGGAGAAGAACACGGCGATCCTGAGCCGGGCCTGGACGACCCTGGAGGAGATCCGCAGCTCGGACGCGTTCGACCTCGCCAACCTGTCGGTGGCGATGCGGACGATGCGGACGCTGCTGCGCACGCATTCATAAGGACACCGCGTACGTCTGTTCCACAAGGACAGCGCGTACGTCCCTGGGGGCGCCCCGAGCCGGTGAGGCTCGGGGCGCCCCTGTTCTGTCCGCTCTTCTGTCTTCTGTTTCTCTTCTTGCCGACTCTTAAGGAAAAAAGGGAGGTGAATTTACCGTTTCCTGCTAATCGGGGCATTTCGGCTAGGCTTGCCGGGTGACTGTGAATGTGTCCGTGACCCAGAGCCTTACGGCTCCCGCCGCGCCGCCGCGTGCCCGTGTCGTCCTCGAAGTCGTGAAATTCGGGCTCGTCGGCGGCAGCGGAGTCCTCGTCAATTTCGTGGTCTTCAACCTGCTGCTGCACGGCCTGGGCCGGCAGGCGATGGTCGCGACCGTGCTCGCCAGCTGTATTGCCATGGCCACGAATTACCTCGGCTTCCGCTATTTTGCCTATCGTGACCGGGACTCCCGCACCCGGCGCCAGATGGTGCTGTTCTTCGTGTTCAGCGGCCTGGGCGTCGTGATGGAAAGCGGCCTGTTCTACGCCGGATATCACGGCCTCGGTCTGCACGGGCCGTTCGAATCGAATGTCGTCAAGGCGCTGTCGATCGTCCTCGCCTCCGCCTTCCGCTTCCTCGTCTACCGCACCTGGGTGTTCCAGCAGAATGCGCGCCGCGGCGCATAGCCCGGCGGCGACCGTCGGCAGAGCGCTTCCCCAGGCCGTCGTCGCGCTCGTCCTGGTGCTCCTGCTCCTGGTGATCGTCCGCCTTCCCTGGATGGGCGATCTCGGCATGCATGCGGCGACGATCGAACGTCTGCGGCACAGCCTGCTGCACCCCGGCAATCCGCTGGTCGACGCGGACACACCGAGCCCCTACTACTCGCCATGGATGCTCGTGCTGGGCACCGTCGCCCGGATCAGTGGGCTGTCGGTGTTCGTCGTGCTGCGCATCGGCGCGCTCGTCGGGCTCGGGCTGCTGGTCACGGGCGTGTGGCGGTACGTCCGTACGCTCAGCGCGCATCGGGCCGCGCCGGCGCTCGCGCTGCTGTGCCTGCTCTTTCTGTGGGGCCCGGCGCTGTTCGACTGGAGCGGTTTCCTCGGGCTGAACTCCCTGGCGCTGACGGTGTCGTACCCGAGCGTGTTCGCCCTCGGTCTGTCCTTCCACCTCTGGGCGTGGCTCCCGGGCTCGGTGCGCCGCGGGGCCGGGTGGGGAGTGTGGCTAGGGCTCGGCGTGCTGTGGGCCGTGATTCTGTTGGTCCACCAGTTCACTGGGGTCGTGGCCTCGTTGGGGGCGCTCGCGACGGTCCTCGCCGTCAGGCCGGTGCGGGGCGTGCTGTTACGGCTCGGCGCGGGGTTGGTGCTCGGGGTTCTGGTGCTGTGGGCCTGGCCGTACTACGACTTTTTCTCACTTTTCTCCTCCGGAGCGGAACTCGAGGCCATCCACCGGCCGTTGTACGAGCGACTGGCCGGACGCTTCGGACTGGTGCTCATCGGAGTGGTGGCGCTGGCCTTGCGGTGGCGGCGGGACCGGTGGGATCCGCTGGTGCTGTTCTTCGTCCTCGGGGCGGTCGTGTTCGCGGCGGGCGGGGGCGGCGGGCACTACTCCTGGGGGCGGGTCCTGCCGGCCGTGCTGATCCCGGCGCAGCTCGCGGCCGCGCTGGAGGTGTTCACCGGCGGGCGGCGGGCGTTTCGGACCGGTTGGGCCTGTCTGCTGGGTGCCGCGCTGGCCGTGGGGGCCTGGGCACAGGTGGGGACTGTGGGATACGTGGTGGGGAAGGGGGTGTTGCCTTCGGCGGTTGCGGTGAAGTACCGGGCGCCTTGGGTGGGTTACCGGTGGATCACACCGTGGGTGAAGTACGGGGACGTCGTCATGGCACGGACGTTTCCAGCCCGGCAGATTCCGGCGTACGGCGCGTACACGGTCGCGCCCGGGTATCCGGATGTGTTCCTGCCGGACGCGGGGCGGCGGGAGGCGGCCGTGCGGGAGTACTTCGCGACGGGGACCTCCGGGGGCGTGCGGCAGGGGATCGTGCGGGCTTACGGGGTGCGGTGGGTGGTGGACAGCGGGAGCGCGGCGCCGGGTGCGGGGCTGCGGGTGGTGGCACACGGGCCGGGCGGGCAGGTGCTGTACCGGGTGCCGTGAGGGGTTGTGCCACGAAGGGGTGTGCCATGACGGACCGTGCCGTGCCGTCAAAGCTCATGCCCTGACGGTGTGAGCGCCGTCGGCGGTGCGGGGGCGGCTTCTACTTCAGCACGCTCGCCACCAGTCGTGCCGCCCTGCGGACCTTCGGGCGGGCGATCCGCCGGGCCACGGGGCGTATGACCCGGGCCGTCATGCCCGCCGGACGCCAGCGGATCTGGAGGCGGCCGGCGGCCCGGCCCTCGGGTTCCACGGTGACGTGATGGGGGGCGGCGCCGGAGTGGTGGTCGATCCGTGTCGTGAGTGTGGGGAAGGAGAGCGGTGCCAGCAGCAGACCCGTGTGGGACAGGCCCTGATGCTCGATGCGGAGCAACGGGTGCCGGGTGCCCGCGAAGCCGTGCAGAGGGAGCGGGGCTTTCGCCAGGTCCAGGTGGACCTCGCCTTCGAAGACGCCGGGGCGGACCGGGAGCAGCCGGAAGGGAACCGTGAGGCGCTGCCGGCCGGGAGCCAGGAGGAGCGCGGTGCGCTGGGGGCCGACGGGGAGCCGCAGACCGGGATCGTAGGTGCGGATCTTCAGGGCAAGGGAGGCACCCGGGCTCGGGGTCAACTCCGTGATCTCGTGCCGGAACTGGGCGCTGGGGAACGGGTGTGTGTCCAGTTCCAGGTCCGTCACGTCCAGCTCACGGCGGGACTGCGCCGAGTCGGGGACCCGGTCGCCCCAGTAGGCCACGCCGTCCGCCGGGTCGGTGGTCACCTGCCGCGGTGCGACCCCGTGACCCAGGCCGCGCGCCGCCAGCCGGGCCTCGGACAGCCGGTGGTCGCGAACGAGTTGGAGGACCACCCGTTCCGGGCGGGGCAGGCGGGCGTAGGCGCCGGGGGCGAGTGTCGCCAGGTAGGGGTTCATGATGTCGGCGAAGGAGGCCAACCAGTGATCGTCGCGGTACGGCAGGTCCCCGGCGTACATCCGGAAATCGTGCTTGAGGAACTTGTAGTCCTTGTCCTCGCGCAGCGACCCGTGCCCGCTCGTGACGAGGAAGTCGTCTATCAGGCGCTGGACATGGACGCGGTCGCGGACGTTCGTGAGCTTGTGCCGCTGATTGGAGATCGATGCCGCGTCGGCCGTCGCGTACGGCGCTATGTACCAGTCGTACACCGGCTCCGGGATGATGGTGAACGCCCTGGCCAGGCAGTATGCCCGCGCCGAGAACAGCTGGTCCTCGTAGTGGATGCCCTCGGGGAAGCGCAGTCCGTGCCGGTCGAGGAAGGCCTTGGCGTACATCTTGCTCGTCGACAAGTGTTCGAAGAGCAGACGGGGGTCGTCCTCGATGCCCTCCAGCGTGCGGCGTTCGGCGACCAGATGCGGCATCCACGTCGAGCGACGGCCGCTGTCCACCCGTATTCGCCGCACCGCGCCCATCGTGAAGTCGACCTCGCGCTCGCGGTGGGCGGCCAGCAGCAACTCGACCGCGCGCGGAGGGAGTTCGTCGTCGCTGTCCAGGAACATCAGATACGGCGCGCGGGCCGTCTCCAGGGCCCGGTTGCGCGGGACGCTGCAGCCGCCGCTGTTCTCGGGCAGCCGGAGATAGCGGATGCGGGAGTCCTGGGCCATCAACTCCCTGGCCACGTCAGGGGTTTCGTCCGTCGAGTGGTCGTCGCTGATGACGACCTCGATGTTCGCGTGCGTCTGCCTGCGCAGGGAGGCGACCGCCCGGGGAAGGCGTGCCGCGTCGTTGTAGACGATCACTGTCACCGTGACGTCGGGCGCGGGGGTGGGGGTCATGCTGTCGCCTCCTCCGGGCTCGGCGCCGGGGTGCGGTCCTCCACCGGGATCACCGGGGGCAGCGACGCGTCGCTCTCGCCCAGGAACACCCGGCGTACGACCCGTTCGGCGGCGCGTCCGTCGTCGTACTCGCAGAACCGGCGCCGGAACGCGGCTCGCGCCTTCGCCGCGCCTTCGTCCCGCCAGGCGCCGGTCGTGAAGATCTCCGCCAGTTCCTCCTGGGTGCGGGCCACCTGGCCCGGCGCCTCGGCCGTCAGGTCGAAGTAGACGCCGCGGGTCGTCGCGTACGTCTCCCAGTCGTCGGCGTAGATGACGATCGGGCGGTCGAGGTTGGCGTAGTCGAACATGATGGAGGAGTAATCCGTGATCAGTGCATCGGCGGCGAGGGCCAGTTCCTCGACGGGGTCGTACGAGGAGACGTCGACGATCCGGCCCGTGCGGCGCAGACCGGTCAGCGGGGAGGCCGAGCCGCCGTAGAAGTAGTGGCCGCGGACCAGGAGGACGGTGTTCTCGCCGAGGCGGTCGGAGAGGGCGGCGAGGTCGAGGCGGGGGGTCCAACCGGCCTCGTAGTCGCGGTGGGTGGGGGCGTAGAGGATCGCCGTGCGGCCGGGGGCGATGCCCAAGCGGTCGCGGATGGAGCGGACGTCGGCGGCGGTCGCCGAGGAGTAGACGTCGTTGCGCGGATAGCCGTGGTCGAGGGAGGTGTAGCGGGCGGGATAGGCGCGCTGCCACATGCGGGTGGAGTGGCTGTTGGCGGAGATGCTGTAGTCCCACTTGTCGATCCGGGCCAGCAGTGCGGCGAAGTCCAGGCCCTTGGCGGTGGTGGGGTGGTCCATCTGGTCCAGGCCCATGCGCTTGAGGGGCGTGCCGTGGTGGGTCTGGAGGTGGATCGCCTCGGGGCGTTTGACCACCGCGTTGGGGAAGTTGACATTGCTGGTCAGGTACTTGGCCGTGGCCAGCACCTCCCAGTAGCGGCGGGTGCCGGGGACGACATGGTCCGTGCCGGGCGGCAGAAGCTGCGTGTTGCGCTGCTTGACCACCCACACCGGGTGGATGTGCGGGGCGAGTTCGGCGAGCTTCGCGGCGATCGCGGCCGGGTTGCAGGCGACTCCGCGGTCCCAGTAGGCGGAGAAGACAGCCAGGTCGCAGTCGACCGGGCGGCCCAGTCCCCGGCGGTACTGGTGCTCGCGGAGCTTCGTGCCCAGCCCGCGCTTGCGTGTTCGCAGCGCCGATCTGGCCGCGCGGCTCGTGCGGTTGGCGGCCTGGAAGGCGCGGTACTTGGTGTAGGCCTCCTCCTCGAGGAGGCCGCGGCGGATGCCTTCGAAACCGGCCGGGCGGCGGTGGTCGGCGGGGCGCCAGCGCACCGCGGCCAGGGAGGAGCGGCGGAAGAACTCCCGGGCCACCGGGTCGGGCAGGTCCTCGCGGGCGAAGGTGCGCAGCAGGTCGCGGACCATGACGTCGTACAGGACCGCGCGGGCGGCCGGGCGGTCCTTGGCGAGGGAGAGGAGCATCTCGTAGCGGCCGACGAGGGAGTAGCGCTGCTCGGCGGTGACCGGCGGGAGGCTCTGCGGGCGCAACCTGCGGTCGTCGTAGGCGACTTGGTTGAGGCAGGCCACGCGGTGCGCGTGCAGCAGGGCGGCGTATGCGGCGTACGGCTCGTCGTCGGTGGTGAACCGCTCCTCGTGCGCGCGCCAGAAGCCGGTGCGCACGGCGCGGTTGCCGAGGAGGGGAGTGAGGCGCAGCAGGCTGGGGGCCTCGTCGAGGGCGAGGTCGGTGCGGCCGGCCCGGGCCAGGAGAGCGCCGTCCCGGGAGCGGGTGCCGGATGTCTTCCAGGTGCTGACGACGTGGTCGAACAGGAGGACGTCCACGGTGTCCGGCAGCTCCGCGACCCGCTCGGCGATCAGGCGTACGGCGCCGGCGGGCAGGCCGTCCTTGGCGTGGACGAAGTGCAGCCATCGGCCGGACGCCCGCGCGGCCCCCGCCGCCCGCGCCGCCGCGTCGTCCGTACCGTCCGGCAGGGGCAGCACCACCGTCTCCGGGGTGTGCCCCTCGGCCGCCTCCCGCGCCCAGTCGCCCACCGCGGCCACGATCACCTCGGCGTCGAGGAGCGGGCGGGCGTCCAGGGAGTCGAGCAGTTCGGTCAATTGGCCCTGGGTGTTCGGCCCGTGGACGATGACGCTGAGCTCGGGCATCACGGGGACTCCTTCGCCTCGTCGTCTCTTCGCCACCGGGACGGACCATTCAGGCCATAGTGACAGCAATCGGGAGAAAGGAGCTGACGGGGTTGCGCCGGTCGTGGCCGGGGCGCCGGGCGTCGGTCAGGAGGGAAGAGAGATCTTCGCGTCCTCGGGTTCCGGCCGGCCCTGCTGGGGCGGCTTGGGGGCGGCCTTCGGCTTCGGCTTGGGCTTGGGCGCCTTGTCGCCGGTGAACGCCTCGTACTCCTTCAGTACGTCCTCCGTCGGCCCGTCCATGCGCAGTTCGCCCCGCTCCAGCCACAGGACCCGGTCGCAGGTGTCGCGGATCGACTTGTTGTTGTGGCTGACCAGGAACACCGTGCCCGCGCTCTCGCGCAGCTCGCGGATCCGGGCCTCGGAACGCCGGCGGAAGGCCGCGTCACCGGTGGCCAGCGCCTCGTCGATGAGCAGCACGTCGTGGTCCTTGGCGGCGGCGATGGAGAAGCGCAGCCGGGCCGCCATGCCGGAGGAGTAGGTGCGCATCGGGAGGGTGATGAAGTCGCCCTTCTCGTTGATGCCGGAGAAGTCGACGATCTCGTCGTAACGCTCCTTGACCTGCTCGCGGGACATGCCCATGGCGAGGCCGCCGAGGAACACGTTGCGCTCGCCGGTGAGGTCGTTCATCAGGGCCGCGTTGACGCCGAGCAGGGAGGGCTGGCCGTCGGTGTAGATGTGGCCGTTCTCCACGGGGAGCAGTCCGGCGACCGCCTTGAGCAGCGTCGACTTGCCGGAGCCGTTGGTGCCGATCAGCCCGATCGCCTCGCCCCTGTACGCGACGAAGGAGACCTTCTTGACCGCGTGCACCTTGCGTACGCCTGCCGCCTTCTCGGTCTGCTTGCGGCGCAGCATGCGGTTGAGGGCGGCGGTGGCGCTACCGCGGCCGGCGCCGGTGCCGTTGACCCGGTAGACGATGTCGACGTCGTCGGCGATGACGGTGGGGATCCCGTCGTTCACGAAGTTGGTGGTGTCAGCCACGGCCGTACGTCTCCTCAGCCTTCCAGAAGTAGATGAAGCCGCCGACTCCGGCGACCAGGGCCCAGCCCGTGGCCGCCGCCCACACGTGCGGAGGCAGCTGGTTGGCGTGGAAGCTGTCGATCAGCGCGTACCGCATGAGGTCGATATAGACGGCGGGCGGGTTGAGCTTCAGCATCACCGTCACGATGTGCGGCAGGTGGTCCTTGCTGGTGAGTTTGTCGATGCTCCACATCACGCCGGAGAGGTACATCCAGGTCCGCAGCACGAACGGCATCAGCTGCGCGATGTCCGGGGTCTTCGCGCCCATCCGCGCCATGATCATCGAGACGCCGGCGTTGAACGTGAACTGCAGGACCAGCGCGGGCACCGCCAGCAGCCAGGAGAAGGCGATCGGCACGCCGAAGCAGAGCAGGATCACCACCAGCGCGGCCATCGAGAACAGCAACTGCTGGAGCTGCTGGAGCGCGAAGGAGATCGGCAGCGCGGCCCGCGGGAAGTGCAGCGCCCGGACGAGGCCGAGGTTGCCGGAGATCGCCCGGGTGCCGGTCATGATCGAGCTCGACGTGAACGTCCAGATGAACACGCCCGTGACCAGGAACGGGATGTAGTCCGGCACGTTGCGCTTGGTGCCGAGCAGGACACCGAAGATGAAGTAGTAGACCGCCGCGTTGAGCAGCGGGGTCATGACCTGCCACACCTGGCCGAGCTTCGCCTGGCTGTACTGCGCGGTGAGCTTGGCGGTGGAGAACGCGGCGATGAAGTGACGCCGGGCCCACAACTGCCGGACGTACTCGGGCAGAGAGGGGCGTGCGCCGCTGACGGCGAGCCCGTGCCGTGCGGCGAGCGCCGCGAGGTCGTCATCGGCCGCGGCCGGTGTCGGGGGCGGTGTGTGGAGGACCTGGCTCACATCCGCTGCTTTCGCTCGGGGGAGTGGGGGTGCGCGCGTCCGGTCGGCGGGTCCGTCATCCGGTGTTTCCTCATGCTTCACTTCACGTTTTCTTACGTCGGGACGGGACCGTATCGTCGCAACGGGAGCGTAGGCCGAGTCGGCGTCGGAACGCAACCGTTTCGTCGTGACGGATCCGATGTGGGGACGAAACCGTTTCGTTGCGGTGATCGCGGGCAGACGTTGCGACGCCACCGTCGCGGCGCAACGTGACCGGCGTCAGGACGCAACCGTTTCGTCGTAACGCCCTATGCTGGAGCGTATGACGACGAACGCCGGCGAGTCCCAGACGCGTGCGACCCGACGGGCCCCCGCCGGGGCTGCCGTGCTGCGGGAGGACGTGACCGAGGCCATCCGCGCGGCCGTCTTCGAGGAGCTCGCGTCCGTCGGGTACGCCCGGATGTCCATCGAGGGCATCGCGCGCCGCGCGGGCGTCGGCAAGACCGCCGTCTACCGCCGCTGGCGCTCCAAGCTGCACCTGGTCCTCGACGTGGTCTCGGCGGTCGCCGTGATGGGCCTGCCCACCCCGGACACGGGCTCCCTCGAGGGCGACCTGCGCCTGCTCTACGAGGTGACGTCCCGCGCGCTGCGCCACCCCGTCGCCTCGCAGATCATCCCGGACCTGCAGGCCGAGGCGGCCCGCAATCCCGAGATCGCCGAGGCCATGCAGAAGGCGCTGCGCGAGGGCCAGGAGGGCGTGGCCAGCAAGATCCTCGCGGCGGCCGAACACCGCGGCGAGGTCCGATCCGGCATCAACGCCGACCTCGCCCTGGACCTCATCTCCGGCCCGCTGTACTGGCGCTCGGTCGTCATCCGCAGCCCCAAGCTCCCCAAGGGCTACCTGGAGAGACTGACCCACGCGACGGCGGAGGCGCTCAAGGCGCTGTGAGGCGGTCGCCCAGCAGTCAGGAACGCGCCGCCTCCGGGTGCAGTCGGATCCAGCCTGCCCAGGCTGAGGTGATCATGTCCTCGACGTCGTGCTTCGTCTTCCAGCCGAGTTCGGTGGCGATGCGGTCGGCCGAGGCGACGACCCGGGCCGGGTCGCCGGGGCGGCGTGGGGTGACTGTCGGTGGGGTGTTGTAGCCGGTGATCGCGTTGATGCGGTCGATCATCTCGCGGACCGAGACGCCTTCCCCGCGGCCGATGTTGAGCGTCAGGCTCAGGCCGGGCGAGGACCGGAGGGCGCGGGCCGCGGTCACATGGGCCTCCGCCAGGTCCACCACATGGATGTAGTCGCGGACGCAGGTGCCGTCCGGGGTGGGGTAGTCGTCGCCGAAGATGCGCGGGGGCGCGTTCTCGGTGAGCTTCTCGAAGACCATCGGGATGAGGTTGAAGACGCCGGTGTCCGCCAGCTCGGGGGTGGCGGCGCCCGCCACGTTGAAGTAGCGCAGCGACGCCGTGGACAGTCCGGTCGCCCGGCCCGTCGCGCGGACCAGCCACTCGCCCGCGAGCTTCGTCTCGCCGTACGGCGACATGGGCACGCACGGCGTCTCCTCCCTCACCAGGTCGACGTCCGGCATGCCGTACACCGCCGCCGACGACGAGAACACGAAGGACGGCACCTGCGCCGCCGTCACCGCCTCCAGCAGGACGCGCAGGCCCTCCACGTTCTCCCGGTAGTAGTGCAACGGGTGGTCCACCGACTCCCCGACCTGCTTCTTCGCCGCCAGGTGGACGACGCCGGTGACGGAGTGCTCGGCGAGCGTGCGCGCCACGCGGCCGCCGTCCAGCGTCGAGCCCATCACCAGGGATACGCCCTCCGGCACGCGCTCGGCGATGCCGGTGGACAGGTCGTCGTACACCACCGCCCGCTCGCCCGCCTCGGTCATCGCCCGTACGACGTGCGCCCCGATGTAGCCGGCGCCGCCGGTGATCAGCCAGGTCATGGACGGCCGTCCCCTCGTCGGTTGGTCCGCAGTCCCCTTCAGTCAAACAGGTTCAGCGGCGCAGGCGGCGCAGGCGGCGCAGTCTTCCGCGGGCGACCGACAGGACTCCCCGTACGCCGGGCGCTCGGGGCTTGACGCTCACCGAGGGGGTGGGGGAAGGGGTGTCCGGGGCCTGGGGCCTGGTCGCGGTCTCCCGTCAGGGGGCGCTGAGCGCTCGGTGCGGAAGGAGGCCGGTGTCGGAGCGGGGTTCGGTCACGGGCGGCGCGGACTGCGCGGGCGTCGGCCGTGTGGAGCGCCACAGCCGCGTGTAGGAGAGCACGGCGGCGGACGCCAGCAGCCCGTTGCGGAGCAGCATCAGGAGGGAGCCCTGCCAGGTGCAGCGCGTGACCTCGGCGTACATCGTCGGGTAGACGACGGCGCTGACCGCAGTGGCCGCGAGCACCAGCACGGCGACCGGTCGCTGCGCGGTGTGCCGGGAGGTGAGGCACACGGCGGCCAGGCCCAGCAGCCAGACCATGTACTGCGGGCTGATGACCCGGCTGGTGACGGTGAACAGCAGGACGGCGCACAGCGCGGCGTCGAACGGCGTCGCCTCGCTCCAGCGCCGGGCCCGTACCCGCCACAGCAGCAGGAGCGCGAAGGCGACCACCGTGAGCGCGAGGGAGGCGTGCGCGACCGCGGAGACGTACGGGCCGGTGAACTCCATCGCGCCGTACCGATACCGCACCCTCCCTGGCCAGCCGGCGTGCCGCGCCAGGCTGAGCGCCGTGCCGCCCAGGGACTCGATCTGGACGCCTCGATTCCCCTGCTGTCGAAGGAAAGCCAGAGGATTGTTGAACAATGCCGCGAAGAGTGCGAAGCACGCTGCCCCTGTCACCGCCGCCCACGTCCACGACGAGCGCGTGAGACGCCCCCGCGGCGTGCCCAGCAGCACCAGCGCCGGCCACACCTTCACCAGTGCGCCCAGCGCCGCGAACGCCCCGCACGCGCGCGTGGAGCGCGACAGCGTCAGCAGGGAGACGACGGCGAGGGCTGTGACCTCCACGTCGTACCGGGCGAGCGGGATGTGCAGCAGCAGCGGCAGGCCGCCGGTCCACAGCGCCGCTCCGAGCAGGCTGCGCCCGGGCCGTGTGCCCGCCCGTACGAGTGCCACCGCGATCAACGCGTCGGCGGCGAGGGTGAGGGCCACGAACGCCTGGAAGTACGTCAGGCCCGGCAGCAGCGCCGGCGCCAGCAGCACCGCGCCGGCGCCCGGCGGGTACTGCCACAGCGTGTCGTGTGCCGGGAAGCTTCCGTGGGACAGGACGCCGTACCAGTGGAAGTACAGCCGCCACACCTCGCGCGCCACCGCGCCCCGGCCCAGGACCGGCGCGGTGTCGTGCGCGAGCAGCCACAGCATCAGGGCGCGGCCGGCCACCCAGGTGGCTGTCATGGACGCGAGGGAGAGCTGACGGCGGTTCATCACCACGGAGGGTAAGCCGCCCGGATGGTGTATCCATGCTGATACGCCGTCATTACCCGGCAAAGGTTGGCTAATCGCAAAAGATCGGGCCGTGGTGAACCGAAGGATCGGGCCGTGGTGAACATCGGGTCTCTGCTGAACCGACCGTCGAGACATCTTCGTCGTACGGCGGTCGTGGCTGTCCTCGGGATGAGCCGTGTCGGTCGTAGCGCGACCGTCGCCGTCCCGGCAGGTTTCCGTCGTACGGCAGTTGTGGCCGTCCCCGTGGGAGTGATGTCCGTGCTCGGGCTGTGGGGGGTCGACCGCGGCGGCATATGGCGCGACGAGGCCGTCACGTTCCAGGTCGCGCGGCGCACGGTGCCGCAGATCTGGCGGCTGCTGCACGGCGTGGACGCCGTGCATGGCCTCTATTACCTGTTCATACACGTGGTCCTGGCCGTCCACCCGGGCGAGGTCCTCCTCCGGCTCCCCTCGGTGTGCGGGGCGGCGGCCACGGCGGGCCTGGTCGCCGCGCTCGGCACCCGGCTGGCACGGCCGCGGGTGGGGCTGTGGGCCGGACTGCTGTACGCGGTCACACCGATGGTCGGCCACTACGCGCAGGAGGGCCGCTCGTACGCACTGGTCGCGGCCGGCGCGGCGGGGGCGACGCTGCTGCTCGTGCGGGCGACAGGCTCCGCTGTGGGGGCCGGTGGCCGGTGCTGGTGGGCGTACGGCGCTGTTCTCGGCGTCACCTGTCTGCTGCACGAGTTCGCGGTTCTGGTGCTGCTCGCCCACGCGGCGTCGCTCGCCCTCGCGCGCGTGCCGGGCCGCGTGTGGTGGGGGTGGGGCCGGGCGGCCGGGGGCGTCGTCGTGCTGCTGCTGCCGATGGTGGCCGTCTCGCAGTCCCAGTCGGCACAGCTCGCCTGGCTGCGGGCGCCCGACATGGATCGAGCTCAGGAACTGCTGCGGGCGTTCGTGGGGCCGACGTCGGGGGTGTACTGGACCTGCCTCGCGTTCGCGGCGATCGGGCTGACCCGGGTGGTGGGGCGGCGCGGGGAGCTGACGTGCGCGGGAGTCGCCGTGCCGTTGGCCGTGGTGCCGCCGGTGACGTTGATGCTCATCTCGCAGGTCGCGCCGCTGTATGTCGACCGGTATGTGCTGTACGCGCTGGCGGGAGCGCCGTTGACGGTCGCGGCCGGCGCGGACCGGGTGGCCGAGTTGCTGGGGCGCCTACGGTGGGCGGGTTCCCGCACGCCTGCCCGCGCACCGCTTCCCGCACGCTTCTCCGCCCCCCTCTTCACCCTCACCGGCACCCTCGCCATCACGTTCGCCTTCGCCCACCAGCTCCCCCTCCTCCGCGACGACCGCTCCCCCGACCACCGTCCCGACAACCTGGCCGCCGTCTCCACGGTCGCCGCCCGTGAACTGCGGCCGGGTGACCCGGTGCTGTTCCTGCCCTCACACGCGCGTGGCACGGCGCTGGCGTATCCGGCGGGGTTCCGCGGGACGCGGGACGTGGCGCTGGCGGCGCGGGCGTCGGTGTCCGGGACGCTGTACGGCACCGAGGTGGACCGGGACGTCCTGCGGCGCAGGCTCGCCGGTCTTGACCGGGTGTGGGTGGTCGCCGAGCGGTACGCCGTCGAGCCGCCCGGCCCGCGCAATCCCGTCGAGCGGCTCAAACTCGCCGTCCTGAACGAGGAGTTCGCGCTCAGCGAGCAGTCGGTGCGGCGCGGCGTGATCCTGCGCCTCTACGTCCGCCGGACGCTCGCTACAGACACTCCGGTGCTGCCCGCAGGGCCTCCGCGTCCAGCGCGGTCGTGAGCGCGTCGAGGCGCTCGCGCAGCGCGCCGATCTCCTCCAGGTCGAGGCCGGTCGCGGCGGCGATGCGGCGCGGCACCTGCAGCGCCCGCTCGCGCAGCGCCGTGCCCTCCTCGGTCAGCCGTACCTCCACGGACCGCTCGTCGCGCGTGCTGCGTTCCCGCCGGACGAGTCCGGCCGCCTCCAGCCGCTTGACCAGCGGCGAGAGCGTGCCGGAGTCGAGGCGCAGATGTTCGCCCAGCTTCTTGACCGGCAGGTCGCCCCGCTCCCACAGCACGAGCATCACCAGGTACTGCGGGTAGGTGAGGCCGAGGTCCTTGAGGACCACGCGGTAGACGCCGTTGAAGGCGCGGGACGCGGCGTGCAGGGAGAAGCAGATCTGGCCGTCCAGGCGGAGCCAGTCCGCCTCGCCGGCGGAGGCGGGAGTCGCGGAGGCAGCAGCGGCGGGAGCCGGGGCCGCGGGGGTCGGAGTGGCGGTCATGACTCAAGGATAGCTCTTGTGGGTCACTAAGTTGTACACAACTTAATTGTGTGCTCTACTTGTCGTCGTGAGGGCGGCCGAACAGGAGCCGCCGGAACGCGATACGTTGTTTTCGAGAGGGATGGTCTTCCATGGACGCGCTCTACACCGCAGTCGCCACCGCCACGCACGGCCGTGAGGGTCGCGCCGTCTCCTCCGACGGCAAGGTCGACGTCAAGCTGGCCCCGCCGGTGGAGCTGGGCGGCAACGGCGAGGGCACCAACCCGGAGCAGCTCTTCGCCGCCGGGTACGCCGCCTGTTTCGGCAGCGCCCTGGGCGTGGTCGGCCGCCAGGCGAAGGTGGACGTCTCCGACGCCGCGGTGACCGCCGAGGTCGGCATCGGCAAGCAGGGCGAGGGCTTCGGTCTGAAGGTCACCCTGCGCGTGGAACTGCCCGACACCGTGGACCAGGAGGCCGGCCGCAAGCTGGTCGAGCAGGCCCACCAGGTGTGCCCCTACTCCAACGCCACCCGCGGCAACATCGAGGTCGACCTCGTCATCGAGTGACCACAACCGTCGCTCACCTCATCGAGTGAGCCTGCCGTTCGCCATGTCCCTGCGCGGGCAGGGGCAGGCGACGGCGGACGACCGGTTCCAGGAGCAGCGGCACCCCGACCACCGGCAGCAGCCAGGCCAGCACGATCAGCCGGTTGCCCCAGATGTTGATGTCGGGGTGCCCGGCCTGGGTGAGGATCCCGGTGAACGCGGCCGCCAGCAGGAAAGCCCCGAACGCCGGCCGCCGCAGCGCGCCCCACGCCCCCGCCGCCAGCGCCGCCACGAACAACGGCTCCCACAGCTGACGTCGTGCCCACTCCAGCCAGAAGTTGCTCTCCAAGTGCAGCAGTTCGGACCACGGGTGGGCGCGGTCGGGGCCGGAGAAGTGGCTGGTGAGCAGGTCCTGGAGGCTCTCGCTCTCGGACGGGTAGTGCAGCAGCCGGGCCAGCAGCACCGTCCCCAGAGCCGCGCAGCAGCCCACGGCTGTGACCGTCACGACCCCGCGCCCCGGAGCCCGCCCGCGCCACCGTCGCCGTACGGCTACCGCCGTGCCCGCGGCGGCCACGCACAGGCCGAGGAACAGGGACTGGGAGTGCTTGACCGTGAACAGGGCGAGCAGCGAGCCGGCGACCAGCACCGCCCCGGCCCTCGCCTGCCTGGTGAGGGCCAGCGCACAGCCCCACACCACCGCCAGGGTCAGTGCCAGCATCAGGCCCTCGGTCATCGGGCGCATGGCGGTCGTGCCGCACGGCAGGACGTAGTACAGGGCCTGGCCGGTCAGCGCGAGCGGCACCGGCACGGACAGGGTGCGCAGGATCAGGAACACGAGGATCCCGCCCGCCACCGAGACGAGCACGCTCGCCAGCCACACGCCCCAGGTCACGCCGAGCACCGTGACGAACGGCAGCAGGAACACCGGATAGCCGGGCCGTACCTCGAAGATCCGCATGAAGCGCGCCGGCATGAACGGCACGGTGTGTCCGCCGGTCTGCCCGGCCGCGAGGCGCCGCTCGACCACGCCCCACTCGAAGTCCCGGCACCGCTTCGTCACCCGGCGGGTCGGGTCGGCGCCGTGGAAGTGCTTCACGTCGACGCTCTGGTTGCGGCGCGCGATCGAGGCCTCGCCCGAGCACGCCCAGTCGATGGTGGCGGCCGCGGCCTCCCGCTTGCTCGCGCCGCCCAGACTCAGCGCGTACGACACGTAGTTCTTGGAGTCGGGCGTGTCCCGGCCGGTGACGCCCGCGAGCTGGAACAGTGCGAACACGGCGGCCAGGACCAGCACCCAGGTGCGCGGCCTCATGTCGACGCCAGCAGGTCGCGGCCGGCGACCGGATCCGCCACGCCGGCGGCCTCCGGCTCCGGCATCGGCTCGCCCAGCAGCAGCGTTCGTACGACCCGCTCGGCGGCCCGCCCGTCGTCGAACTCGCAGAACCGGGCCCGGAACGCGGCCCGCAGCCGTGCCGACTCCTCGTCCCGCCACGTCCCGGAGGCGAACAGCCACGCCAACTCCCGCAGGGAGCACGACACATGGCCCGGTGCCTCGGCCGTGATGTCGAAGTAGGCGCCCCGGCTCGCGGAGTACGCCGCCCAGTCGTCGGCGTGGACGACGATCGGCCGGTCGAGGTTGGCGTAGTCGAACATCAGGGCCGAGTAGTCGGTGACCAGTGCATCGCTGGCCAGCATCACCTCCTCGACGTGCGGCTCGTCCGTCGCGTCCACCAGGACCCCGCGCCGGTGGAGCTCGGCCAGGCCGAGGCCGCGTGCCGGACCGGTCGCCAGGGTGGGGTGCAGCCGTACGACAAGGGTGCGGCCCTCGCCCAGGTCCGCGGCGAACCGGGCCACGTCCAGACGGTCCACATGGCCGCCCCGGCGGTAGTCGCGGCGGGTCGGCGCGTACAGCACGACCGTGTGGTCCTCGGGAATCCCGTGCCGGAGACGGAAGGCCGTGCCCGCCTCCGCCGGCGGCTCCACCAGCACGTCGTTGCGCGGGCTGCCGGTGCGCAGCGAGGTGAAATGGCAGGGGTAGGCCCGCTCCCACACCAGCTCGGAGTGGCGGTTGGCGACCAGGCTGTAGTCCCAGCGGTCGGCCCGGCGCAGCATGCCCGGCACGTCGACGCCGTACCGGGCGCCGGGCTTGCCCAGCAGATCGGCGCCCATGTACTTCAGCGGGGTGCCCTGATGGGTCTGGATGTGCACACTGCCGGGGCGTTTGCCCGGCGTGGCGGGCCAGTTGACGTTGTTCACGAGGAACGTCGCCCGCGCGGTGACCTCCAGAGCGCGCGGGGTGTCGGGCAGCACGTACTCGACGCCGTCCGGCAGCAGTCCCGCCTCCGCCGCCTCCTCCGGGTCCCGCACCACCCACACCCCCCGGAAGTGCGGCGCCAGCTCCCGCGCCGCGCGGTACACGGCCGCCGGGTCACCGAGCACCCCGCGGTGCGAGAACGCCGAGTACACGGCGAGCTCCGGATCCAGCGGGCGGCGCGCGTACAGCCAGGATCGGCCCCGCCTGCCCCGGCCCGCGGCTGCCGTGCGCACCTGGAGGGCCCGCCGCTCGGCCTCCCGGCCCGCCCGTGCCGTCTGCCGTCTGACCTGGTACACCGCGTACGAGCCGGTCAGCACCGCGACCTCGCCGGACACGTCGGCTCCCTCGGGTCGGTGCCTGCGGAACATCTCCGTCGTACGCCGGAAGAACTCGCCCTTGTCGGAGGGCGGCAGCCGGCCCGGCTTGGAGAGGATGTCGAGGCAGTGCTCGCCCATCTTGCGGTGCAGATGGGGCCGCCAGGTCCACAGCTCGGGGTGGTCGTCGACGAACGCGAAGACCCGCTCGTACTGCTTGTGGATGTCGAAGTGCTTGCGGCTGGTGGTGGACAGGATGTTGCCCTGGCGGCGCTGGCGGTAGTTCAGGCAGATCCGGTCCAGGGCGGCGATGCGCCGGGCGCTGAGCAGCACCGGGAACGTCCAGGGCGTGTCCTCGTAGTAGCCGGGCGGGAAGCGGAAGCCGTTCAGCTCCACGAACTCACGGCTGTAGACCTTGTTCCACACCACCATCAACAGGTCGAGGATCTGCGGTTGTTCGGCGACCGTGAAGGTGCCCTCGCCGGCCTCGGTCAGCACGTGTGCGAGCACGTTGCGGCGCGTTCCGCCCCACCAGTAGGTGCGGGCGTAGTCGAAGACCAGCACGTCGGGGTCGCTGGACTCCTCCAGCCGGTCGGCGATGGCGCCCAGCGCGCCCGGGGTGAGGGTGTCGTCGCTGTCGAGGAAGAAGAGGTAGTCGCCGCCGGCGTGCGGCAGCCCGGCGTTGCGGGCGCGGCCCAGGCCGACGTTCTCCGGCAGGTGCAGCACCTTCACGCGCGGGTCGCGGTCCGCGTACTCGTCGAGGATCGCGCCGCTGCCGTCCGGCGAACAGTCGTCCACGGCGATCAGCTCGAAGTCGCCGAAGGACTGCGCCAGAACGGAGTCGAGGCACTCGCGCAGGAAGCCCTGCACCTTGAAACAGGGGACGATGACGCTGAAGCGGGGCACGGCTCGGTCAGCTCCTCACGAGGGTCGCTGCGGCGGGGGCGGGGACGCGCTCCGCGAGCGGGAGCACGGGTGGCAGCGCCTCCGGCGGCTCGCCGAGCAGCACCCGCCGTACGACGCGCTCGGCGGCGCGCCCGTCGTCGAACTCGCAGAACCGCTCCCGGAACGCGGCCCGCAGCGCCGTGGACTCCGCTCCCGCGTACGAGCCGTCGCGGAACACGCGCGCCAGCTCTGCCGGCGTGCGCGCCACCGGCCCCGGCGGCTCGGCCGGCAGGTCGAAGTAGACGCCCCGGGTCTCCCGGTAGACCTCCCAGTCGTCGGCGTACACGATGATCGGCCGGTCGAGGTTGGCGTAGTCGAACATGATCGACGAGTAGTCCGTGATCAGCGCGTCCGCGGCCAGGCACACGTCCTCGGAGGAGCGATGCGCGGTGACGTCGATGATCCGGCCGCTGCTCTTCGCGCGCCCGAGGTCGTAGAAGTAGTGGGCGCGCAGCAGGACGACGATGTCCTCGCCGGCCGCCGCGCAGAAGGCCTCCAGATCGAGGCCCGGCTCGAAACCGGTGTGGTGGTCGCGGTGGGTGGGGGCGTACAGGACGGCCGTACGGCCCTCGGGGACGCCGAGTTCGCGACGGATGCGGGCCACGTCGTCGGCGGTCGCCGTGTAGTACACGTCGTTGCGCGGATAGCCGTACTCCAGCGCCTCGTACCGGCCGGGGAACGCGCGTTCCCACATCTGGGTGGAGTGGCGGTTGGCGGAGAGGTTGAAGTCCCAGCGGTCGACGCGGCCCAGCAGCTTGGTGAAACTGCCCGTCTGGGCGGCCACCACGGGGTACGTCGACTGGTCCACGCCCATCGTCTTCAGCGGGGTGCCGTGCTGGGTCTGTACGTGCACGCTGCCCGGCCGCTTGACGACGTCCTCGGCGAAGTTGGCGTTGTTGATCAGGTACGTGGCCCGCGCGAGCACCTCCCAGTAGCGGCGGCTGCCGATCACCGCGTACTCGACGCCGTCCGGCATCGCGTGCGCCTGGTCCGCCTCGACGAGGAACACCGAGCGGATGTGGGGGGCGAGTTCACGGGCCTTGGCGTGGATCGCGGCGGGGTTGCAGGCGTAGCCGCGACCCCAGTAGGCGCAGTACACGGCCAGGTCGGGGTCGAGGGGGCGGCGCAGCTCGCGCCGGTAGAGGAAGCGGGTGCGCAGCATGCGGGTGCCTTGCAGGCGTTCGGCCGCACTGGTCGCCCACTGGTTGGCGCCCCGCAGCGCGCGGAACGCCGTGTACGCCCCCGCGGCCAGCAGCAGGTGCTGCACGCCCAGACGGCCGCCCGGCACCGGGTAGCCGTTCGGCCGGTGGCGCCGGTAGAGCCGGCTCGCCAGGCGGAAGAAGGCACGACGGTGCCCGGGGGCCAGCCGATCGGGCCGCGAGGCCGTCTTCAGCACGACGGCGAAGAGCTGCTCGAACAGCGCCCGCGACCGCTCGACGGAGATGCCCTGTTCGGCGGCCCGGGTCAGCACACGGGCCACCTGGTCGAGAAGTTCGTGGTGATGCGCCCCCGGCAGGTTCAGCCGGCTGCCCTGTCGCCGCAGTCGGTGCCGTACCAGGACCGAGCGCAGTACGGCGACCCGCTCGGCGGCGAGCGTGGTCAGGCCGGCCCAGCCGAGGTCCGTGAAGTTGCCGTCGGGGAAGGCCAGTTCGTGCTCGGTGACGAAGGAGCGGCGGTGGGCGGCGCTCCACGCCGGGAACGGCACACCGGTGAGCTGGGGCGCCCGACCGGGGGAGAACGCCTCCTGCGGAGCTTTGGTCAGCAGCGCGGCGACGGGGTTGGTCGCCTCACCCTCCCACCAGGGCAGCCGCTCGTGCTCGTAATAGAGAACGTCCGGGTCGCCGGTCTCGGTGAGCCGTGCGTCGAGCGCCGCCAGCGCCCCGGGCAGGAGGAGGTCGTCGCCGTCGAGGAACAGCAGATACGCACCGGTCGCCGCCCGCATCCCCATGTTGCGCGCCTCGCTCAGACCGGCGGACGGCGGTGAGTGCACCGCGGTCACCCGGGGGTCCCGCTCGGCGTGACCGGCGGCGACCAGGGCCGCCGGGGAGTCGGGCGCGTCGCAGACGGGGATCAGCTCCAGGTCGCCGAAGGACTGCGTGAGGACGGAGTCCAGCGCCTGGGACAGCCGGCCCGCGACCCCATGGGACGGGACGATGATGCTGAAGCGGGGCATTCTGCTCTTTCTCGGGTGGTACGGATCTTTCTCACGGGGCGCGCGTCGTTCTCACGCGGCACGCAGCGTTCTCACGCGGCACGCGTCGTGCTCACGTAGCACGGACACGGCCGGGCCGCCCGGCCGGCCGCCAGGTGGACGGCCGGGTCGGCGTGGGCCGTGAGGGGCTGGAGGGCATCGGACCTCCCGGTAGGGGGAACGGTGTTCAGTGGCTCTCGGTGACGGGGGGAGGGCTGGAAGGGTGCGGAATGGTGGCCAGCGGAGAGCGTGCGAGCGTCGAGGCGGCCGAGGGCACCGGGTGCCGCTCGCCGAGCGGGGTGAACGCCGCGAGACGCTCCGACTCGCCCAGCACCACGTGCCGTACGACCCGCTTGGCGGCGCGCCCGTCGTCGTACGGACAGAAGCGCTCCCGGAACGCCGCCCGCAGCTGAGCCGAGCGCGAGCCGCGCCAGTGGCCGGTCGCGAAGATGTCGATCAGCTCGTCCTCGCTGCGCGCGACCGCGCCGGGCGGGAAGGTGCGCAGGTCGAAGTAGCTGCCGCGGGACGCCTCGTACGCCTCGCGGTCCTCGATGTGGACGACGATCGGCCGGTCGAGATTGGCGTAGTCGAACATGATCGACGAGTAGTCGGTGACCAGCACGTCCGAGGCGAGGCACAGGGACTCGACGCTCGGGTGCGCGCTGACGTCGATGACGCGGGCGCTCTGCGTGCTCTCGGTCAGCGGGCCGTCGTGCCAGTAGTGGGCGCGGGCCAGGATCACGAAGCGCGGGCCGAGGCGGCGCAGGACCCGGTCCAGGTCGAGGAGGGGGCGCTGGGTGCGGTGGTGGTCCCGGTGGGTGGGGGCGTACAGGATCGCCACCGTGCCCTCGGGGATGCCGAGCTGCTCGCGCAGCCGGGTCACGTCCGCCGAGGTGGCGCGCTGGAAGACGTCGTTGCGCGGATAGCCGTACTCCAGCGTCGTGTAGCGGCCGGGGTAGACACGCTCCCAGGTCAGGGTCGTGTGACGGTTGGCGGACAGGACGTAGTCCCACTTGTCGACGCCGCGCAGCAGCTCGGCGAAGTCCGTGCCGCGGGCCGCCGCCGGGCGTTCCTGGAGGTCGAGGCCCATGTGCTTGAGCGGGGTGCCGTGCTGAGTCTGCACGAAGACCTGGCCCGGGCGCTTGCGCAGGCGGCGGTCGAAGTTGACGTTGTTGACGAGGTACTTGGAGCGGGCCAGCGCCGTCCAGTAGGCGGCCGTGCCGGGACGCAGCCGGCGCGTGCCCGGCGGGACGGTGTGGTGGTATTGCGGGCCGGCGATCCAGGCCGTGCGGATGTGCTGGGCGTGGGTGCGGAACGCGGCCTCCAGCGCACCCGGATTGCAGCCGTGGCCGCGGCCCCAGTACGCGGAGAAGACGGCGCGGTCGGCCCGTACGGGGAGGCACAGCTGGATCCGGTAGTGCAGCTGGAGGGCGGCTGCCTTGAGGGCCCGGGTGAGACCGGCTGCGGCCTTGAGCGTACGGCCGCGGGCGGTGCGGGCCAGCAGCAGCGTGCGGTAGGTGCGGTGCAGGCCGCGTTGGACCAGGGAGTGCCGCAGGCGGGTGCGCAGGGTGACGGGGGCGCCCGGCGTGCGGTAGCGGCGGCAGTGGGCGCGGGCCCGGCGCAGGAACTCGGCGCGGGTGCCGCGCGGCAGCCGGTCGCGCTTGGTGAACACCGTCGAGAAGTGGTCGATCATGCGGCGGAACAACACCGGCCGCCACCGGGCGAGCTCGGGCCGTGCGTCGACGTAGGCGAAGACCCGGTCGTACTGCTCGAAGATGTCGAAGTGCTTGCGGCTGGTCGTGCCGAGGATGCTGCCTCGGCGGCGCTGCCGGTAGTGCACGCACACCCGGTCCAGCGTCGCGATGGTCTCCGCCGCCATCAGGACCGGGTAGGTCCAGGGGGTGTCCTCGTAGTAGCCCGACGGGAACGCGAACTCCGCGCGCTCGACGAACTCCCTGCGGTACGCCTTGTTCCAGGCCACCATCAGGACCCGCAGCAGTCCGGGGCGGTCCGCGAGGCGGAAGGGGGCCGGGCCCTGTTCGGTGAGCAGGGGCGTGGATTTGTCGCGCACCACCTCGCCCGTCCAGTAGGTACGCGCATGGTCGTAGACCAGGACGTCCGGCTCGCCGGTCTCCTTGATGCGGTCCGCGATCGCGCGCAGGGCGTCCGGGGTGAGGGTGTCGTCGCTGTCCAGGAAGACCAGATAGTCGCCCCTGGCCTGCGCCAGCCCCGCGTTGCGGGCGCCGCCCAGGCCCTCGTTCCGAGGCAGATGTACGGCCCGGACGCGCGCGTCGCGGGCCGCGTACTCGTCGATGATCGCCCCGCTCGCGTCCGGTGAGCAGTCGTCCACGACGATCACTTCGAGATCGGGATACGACTGCGAGAGCACCGAGTCCAGACACTCGTGCAGATACGCCTGGACCTTGTACGCGGGGACAATGACACTGAACCTGGGCAAGGGACATCCATGGGTCGGTCGACGCGGGCGTTCTGCCCGGGAACGGCCGATGGAGTGCTTTGGTTACGGTTCGTCCGGCAAATGGGGGACGCCGGGTGAACACCGAAGGGCGGGCCGGTGTCGGCCCGCCCTTCAACTGCTGTTCTTCGTACGACTACTTGACCGCGCCCGCCATCACCCCGGACACGAACTGCCGCTGGAACGCGAAGAACACGGCCAGCGGGATCACCATCGAGATGAACGCGCCGGGTGCCAGCACGTCGATGTTGTTGCCGAACTGGCGCACCTGCGTCTGCAGCGCCACCGTGATCGGCTGGGTGCCCGACTTGGTGAACACCAGCGCGACCAGCATGTCGTTCCACACCCACAGGAACTGGAAGATGCCCAGGCTCGCGATCGCGGGCCCGCCCAGCGGCATCACCACACGGGCGAACAGACGCAGTTCACCCGCCCCGTCCAGCCGGGCCGCCTCCAGCAGCTCGCGCGGGATCTCCGCGAAGAAGTTCCGCAGCAGGAACACCGCGAAGGGCAGGCCGAAGCCCACGTGGAACAGGATCACCCCGAAGATCGTCCCGAACAGGCCGATGTTGCCGAACAGTTCGGCGATCGGGATCAGCGCGACCTGCACCGGCACGACCAGCAGGCTCACCACGGCGAGGAACCACCAGTCGCGGCCCGGGAACTCCATCCACGCGAACGCGTAGCCCGCGAGGGAGCCGATGACGACCACCAGGACCGTCGCCGGGACCGTGATCAGCACCGTGTTCACCAGGGAGTTGGTGATGTCGCTGTTCTCCAGCAGCTTCTGGTAGCTGTCGAAGGTGAGTTGGGACGGCTGGGCGAACACCTTCCACCAGCCGCTGGCGCTCATGTCCTCGGGTGCGCGCAGGGACGAGATGAACAACCCGATGGTCGGCACCAGCCAGAACAGGCCGACGACGATCAGGAAGACGCGGACCAGTCCGCCGCTGAGCTTCTCCGCGATCCGCGAGCCGAGCGACTGCCTCGCCTTCACGACCTCGACGGGGGCCACCTTGCCGATGCCTTCGGCGTGCGTCGTCATCGCCGCCCCTCCCGCCTCAGCCGACGAATGTTGAACGCCATCACCGGGATCACCAGCAGCAGCAGGAACACCGCGATCGCGCTCGCGATGCCGGGCTGGCTCTCCGCGAAGCCCTTGCGGTACAGCTCCAGGGCCAGCACGTTCGCGTCGTCCTGCGAGGAGCCGGGCGCGATGATGAAGACCAGGTCGAAGACCTTGAGCACGTTGATCATCAGCGTGACGGTGACGACCGCGAGGACCGGTGCCAGCAGCGGCACCGTGACCTTGCGGAACACCTGCCATTCGTTCGCCCCGTCGACCCGCGCCGCCTCCAGGAGCTCCCGGGGCACGCCCGCGAGACCGGCCGCGATCAGCACCATCGCGAAGCCCGCCCACATCCAGACGTACGATCCGATGATGGCCGGCGTGACCAGCGAGGGGCCGAGCCAGTCGACGCCGTTGTACGGCGCCTTGAAGTTGCTTGCCGGGAGCCGGAGCTGGGCCCCGTCGGCTGAGGCCGGCAGGGTGAACGTGCCGTCGGCGGCCGCCTTCGCCGAGGCCACCACCTTGCCGTCCTTCACCGCCTCGATCTTCATGCCGGGGTAGCCGAGCTCGGACGGGTCGGGGGCGCCGAGCCTGCCCACGCCCTTGCCGCGCGTGAAGTCCTGCCAGGTCGTACCGGTGATCTTCCCCGGGTCGGCCTTCGCCGCCGCGGCCGGCTTCGCGCCGGACGGCATCTGGTCGGGGGCGACGCCCACGAGCGGCAGGGTGACGGTCTGCCCGGTGTGGACCGCGGCCGACGTGATGAACCCGCCCGAGTCCGGCTTCAGCGGCGACTCGCGGCCCGGGTGCGCCTTCGGGAACGCCGACGACTGGGCGAACGTGTCGTGGACGCCCACCCACACGGCGTTCGCGACGCCCTTGTCCGGGTCCTGGTCGTAGACGAGCCGGAAGATGATCCCGGCCGCCAGCATCGAGATCGCCATCGGCATGAAGACGACCAGTTTGAACGCCGTTCCCCAGCGCACCCGTTCGGTCAGCACCGCGAAGATCAGACCGAGGGCGGTGGAGACCGTCGGCGCGAACACCACCCAGATGATGTTGTTCTTCAGGGCCGTACGGATGCCGTCGTCCGTGAAGAGGGCCTTGTAGTTGTCGACTCCGGAGAATCCGTCGCCCGAGGCGTTGTAGAAGCTGCGGACGATCGAGTACCCGATCGGGTAGACCACGAGCGCGCCCAGCAGCACGAGGGCGGGCAGCAGGAAGAGCGCTGCCACGGTCCTGCGGGTGCCGGTCACGCTCTTGCGCTTGCGGGGCGCGACGGGCGCGGGTGAGGCGCCCGCCGCCGCGGCCGACGTCATCGCCGGACCGCCCCTCGTCCGTGGAGTGCGGTGCGTGCGGTCATCCGGGGATCAGCTCCCGCTGCCGTACGCCGCCGCCGCGTCCTTCTCCAGCTTCGCCTGGGTGCCCGCGACGTCCTTCGGGTTCTTCAGGAAGTCCTGGAGGTCCTTCCACTCGCCCTTGCCGGGCGTGCCGCCGAAGGCCTGCGGGGCCTGGTCCGACATGTCGAAGCGGAAGTCGTCGCCGGAGGCGATCAGCGCCTTGGCGATCGTGCGCTGCACCTCGTTCGGGTACGCCGAGTTCGGCACGTTCTTGTTCGGCGAGAGGTAGCCGCCCAGCTTCGCCTGGATCGTCGCCGCGTCCGGGGAGGCCAGGAAGGTGGCCAGCGCCTGGGCCGCCTTGGAGTCCTTCAGGATCACGGCCGCGTCGCCGCCGGAGACGACCGGCGCGGTCGAACCCACCGTCGGGAACGGGAACGCCTTCGCGTCGGTGCCCACCTTCGCCTTGGTCTCACCGATGTTGACCTGCACGAAGTCGCCCTCGTAGACCATGGCCGCCTTGGGCTGGTCGCCGCCGGTGAAGGTCTGGGTGACCGAGGCCGGGAACTCCGTCTGCAGCGCGCCGTCCGCGCCGCCCGCGACATAGTCCTTCTTGCCCCAGACCTGGGCGAGCGTGGTGAGCGCCTCCTTCACGGAGGGGTCCGTCCACTTGATCTTGTGCTGGGCGAGCTGGTCGTACTTCTCCGGGCCGGCCTGGGAGAGGTAGACGTTCTCGAACCAGTCGGTCAGGGTCCAGCCGTCGGCGCCGCCGACGGAGAACGGGGTGACACCGGAGTCGTAGACCGCCTGCGCCGCCGTCAGCAACTCCTGCCAGGTCTTCGGCTCCTTGGCGCCCGCGTTCTCGAAGGCCTGCGCGTTGTACCAGACCAGCGACTTGTTGGCGGCCTTGTAGTAGACGCCGTACTGCTTGCCGTCGACCTTGCCGATGTCCTGCCAGCCCTGCGAGTAGTTCTTGGCCAGCTCCGCCTGCGCCTCGGCGCCCAGCGGCTTCGCCCAGTTCTTCTCCACGGCCTGTTTGATCGCGCCGGGCTGCGGGAGCAGCGCGACGTCCGGCGGCTGGCCGCCCGCGATCTTCGAACCGAGGAAGTTGATGATCGGGTCCTGCGCCGGCACGAAGGTGACCTTGGCGCCGGTCCGCTTCTCGAACTCCGCGAGAACCTTCTTGAAGTTGGCCTGCTCGCCGCCGGTCCAGACGGCGGCGACCTCCAGGTTCGCCCCGTTCAGCTTGGGGAGGGTGACGGTGCTGCCCGATTCGGTGGCGGTGCTGCCGCCCCCGTTGTCCTTCTTGTTGTCGTTGCTGCCCCCGCAGGCGGTGAGCACGAGCGCTCCCGCGAGGAGGGCCACGCAGGTGGTGACGGCCCTGTTTGTCCGGATGGTGCTGCTGTTGCTCCGCATCACTGCCCCGTTCTTCGTTCTTCGTCGAACGTCCGAGCGCTGTCCCGTGCGGTCCGGTGTATGCCCGGTGACTTGACTGCGGCAAGAGCGCCTGCGCGAGTTACCGGGAGATCGTGACCGGCTCGTGATCAGTGGCCTCAAACGCCGGACACACGGAGAAGTTTCAGAGGAGCGAGGGTATGTGGGTCGCCGACACCTCTCTCGCCGCTCGTTCCACCGCGCTCGCCAGGAGTGCCAGGTCCGTGGGGCCGTTGCCCAGTTCGCGTACCGGGCGGCGGGTCGGGGGGTCGCCCATGCGGTGCCAGTCCAGGGGGACGACCGTGGGGCGCTGGGTCGCCGTGCGTGGGATACGGCTCGTCACGCGGCCCCCCTGGAACGCGGTGACGCGTCCGTCCGCCGAGGTCAACCGCCCACGCCCGGGCGCCGGTTCCTCCGGTCCGGGGGTCGGGGCGTCCAGGGCGACGCGGAGGGTGGCCTGTCGTGCCGGTTCCGTCTCCGCCGTACGGCCGCCGACGCCGGCCGCCGCGACCAGGTGGACGCCCAGCCGGTCGCCCTCCTTGGCCACCGCCTCCAGGGCCCGCATCACGGAACCCGCGGCCGGCCGGCCCGGCGAACCGAGCGCGGGGGAGACCAGCGCGTCCAGGTCGTCCACGACCACCACGAGCCGGGGCAGCGGCGGCGCCGCCTCCGTCCGCTGAGGGGCGCTCGCCGACGGCCGCAGCCGCAGCGTCGAACTGGGCGGTGACTCGATGTCCCCGCTGCCGCCCGCGGCCGGCCGGCCCGTCGCCGTGCGTGGCACGACGAACCGGCCCGACAGCTCGCGGTGCGCGTGCCACTCGGCGAAGCCGGTCCGCCCGAGCAGTTCCGCGCGCCGCTTCAGCTCGGCGCTCAGGGACTGCGCGAACTCCCGCATCCGCACGGGGTCGTTGGCGGTCAGGTGGGTGGTGACATGCGGTATGTCCGTGCAGACCCGCAGCCCTTCGCCGTGCCCGCCGACCGTACCGACGCCGTCCCGGCCGTCGATCAGGACGACGCCCAGGCGGTCGGGGCGCTCGGCCGCAGCCAGCGAGGCGACCAGGGCCCGCAGCAGCTCCGTACGGCCGCTGCCGGGCGGCCCCTCGATCAGCAGATGCGGCCCCTCGGCCACCAGGTCGGCACAGAGCGGGCCGCGCGGCCCGGCGCCCAGCACGGCCCAGGCCCGCCCGCCGAGCGACTCCCCGTCGTCGGCCGCGTCCGCCCAGCGCGCCATCAGCGAGGCCGGAGTGGCCCGCGCGAGCCCCAACTCGTCCAGCAGACGCGCCGACTGGGGCAGCGGCGTGGCCACACGCGGGTGTCGCTCGCCGCCGGTGCCGTCCGTGCGCAGGGGTGCCATCGCCCGCGCGAATCGCTCGGCCCAGGCGGGGGAGACGGCGTCGACGGCCGCGACCGTACCCGGACCGATCGGGCCGGCGGGCGCGACGCGCATCAGGTGCAGCGCGGTAGCGACGTCCCCGCCGAGCAGCGCCACGGCTCCGCACGCGCGGAACGTCGGCGCCACCGCGCACGCCGCCTCGTACGTCTCCGTCACCGGCGACGACGGGGAGGCGGGCGCCGTCTCGGCGAGGCACAGGACGTGCACCCCGGCCCGCGGCCCCTCGACCGCGAGCCGCGCCACCTCGTCCCGCAGGGAGGCGCCGCCCGGGTCGCCGTCCACCACGACGACCGTGTACGGCCCGGGGAAGCCGCCCGTGGCGTCCGCACCGGCATCGGCGCGAGGGCGTTGTTTCTCGCCGGGTGCGCTGTGCCGTAGCGCGGTCCCCTCCGCCGCCTGGTCCTCAACGCGGCGCAGCAGCTCCTCCGTGCGGGCCGCGGCCTGCTCGCGGTCGTAGGCGAGCAGCAGTCGGCAGTCCTGGCCGTGGCTTGGACGCAGATGCGGCAGCCAGCCGAGCCAGGACCACTCTGCGGTGCGCTCCTCGAGCGGGCGGGCGCGGTCCGCGCTGATCAGCACGATCTCCAGCGCGTCGGGGGAGTGCAGCGCGGCGAGCTGCGCCAGCACCGCGTGCGCCAGGCCGGACAGCCGCGCGCGGGGCCCGGCCAGGCCCAACGACCCGGCCTCGCGCAGATCGGCGGTGACCGGGACGGCGGGCAGCAGGCCCGAGCCGTCCGGGGCCGTCCGGTCCGCCGTACCCAGCCGGACCGTGAGCGTCTCCGGGTGATCCGGCCCGCGCTCCCACAACCGGGGGCCCGGTCCCAGCGCCGTCAGCAGCAGCGCCGCCGGGTCCGGCCAGGTCTCGGGCAGCTGCGGGCCGCCCGCTGCGGGCATGCCGGTGCCGTTGACACCGTCCGCGCCGTACGCGTGGCGGCCGGGCGCCGACGCTTCCCCGCGTCCTCCGGCCAGCCGCCGCGCCCAGGCCCCGATCCCGCCGCGCCTGCGCACGCCCGGAGGGATGTCGGTGCCTCGGAGGGGGGTGCCTTTGCGGGTGCTGCCGGTGCCGGTGTCGCTGCCTGCGTCCGCGCCGTGGTGATCGCCGTACGCGTGCGTGCCGTACGGGCCGCCGTCCGGTGCGGTGTCGTGTGCTGCCGTACTGGACGCCGAGGTGCCGGAGCCGAAGCGGCCTCCGTGGGTGTCCCCGCTGTTCCCGCCGATGCCCGTGGTCGTCGTCGTGGCTCCGCGCGGTCCCGGGATCCCGCCCGGCATCCCGCCCCGGCTCTCGATCCGCGGTGCGCCGCCCTGGCCCGGTACGACGGGCGGTTCCATCGGCCCGTGCTCCTGCGCCTGCGCCGCCCAGTTCCCCGTGCCGTACGCATGGTGCGTGGGCCCGGCTGACGCGTCCACGCGCGCGTGCCCCGCCGTACCCGGGCCCGACCCGGCCGCGCCACCTCCGCCGTACGCACCTTCGGCCCCGGACCCGTCGCCCAGGGCGCCGTCCGCACTCCCGGCATCGTCGCTGTCCCCGCCCCCCGGCGTCACGCGCACGCACCCCTCGCCGTCGGGCGTCGTCTTCACCCGGGCCCCCGGACCCCCGGACGGCGTAAGCCGCAGGGCCGATTCACCGATGCGCAGCAGCGCGCCCGGAGTGAAGCGGATCGGGCGGTCGCCCACGCGTGTGCCGTCCAGCGCCGTGCCGTTCGTGGAGCCGAGGTCGGCGACCGAGACGCGGCCGTCGGCGGCCACCGTGACCGCGCAGTGCAGCCGGGAGACGTCCGGGTCGTCGAGCGGGACGTCGGCGTCGGCGGACCGGCCGATGGTGATGCTGCCGCCGTGCAGCAGGTGGACCCCGCCCGCGTCCGGGCCCGCGACCACGTGCAGCCGGGTCGGGGCGTCGTCCAGCTCGGGATGCGGCTCCGGCGCGGCGGGCGCGCCCAGGGACAGCACGGCGCCGTCGACCAGCGGGGGCTCGCCGAGCGTGCAGTGGCGGGCGTCCAGGCGCTCCGTGCCCGCGTAGAGCACGACCGGGGAGCCGCCCTCCCGGCCTGCTTCCGGGCTCCCGGCGACCGCCGAGGCGAGCCCCGAGGCCACCGCCGCCAGGGCCGTGCCGGTGGGCGCCGTGACCAGCACGTCGCGGCTCGCGACGCGACCCCGCTGCGGGGGCGGGCCCAGCGGGTCTACGACGGTCAGCCGGATCTGCATCGGCGTCAGCGGTCCCTTCTGCGCGGGCGCGGACTTCCCCCCACCCCACGAGCACGTCGGCCAGTACTGCAGGCATCCTCGCACCTGTCACTGACAACACGCCCGCGGCCCGGTGGTAAGTGATCTTGATTGGTCGGCTCTGCCCCTAAAAATGCCTGACCAGGACCGTACTGACGACCACTTGAGATCGGTCATGTCAGGCTTCGGCAACCAGGAGACCGAGGTGAGCGTCTTTCCTTCGAACATGCTCGGGAAGCCGTACGTACCGGGCACTACAGTGGTTCGAAACACGGGTCGGATCACCAGCAAGCAGCAGGGAGCGCATGACGTGCGGCCGGTAGGCAGCAAGTACTTCCTCGAGGAGCCGCTCGGACGCGGTGCCACGGGGACCGTCTGGCGAGCCCGCCAGCGAGAGACCGCGGGCGCCGAGGCGGCCGTGCCCGGCCAGCCCGGTGAGACCGTCGCGATCAAGGTCCTCAAGGAGGAGCTCGCGAGCGACGCGGACATCGTCATGCGGTTTTTGCGGGAGCGCTCCGTCCTGCTCCGGCTGACCCACCCCAACATCGTCCGGGTCCGCGACCTGGTGGTCGAGGGCGATCTGCTGGCCCTGGTCATGGACCTCGTCGACGGCCCCGACCTGCACCGCTATCTGCGCGAGAACGGCCCCTTCACGCCCGTCGCCGCGGCCCTGCTCAGCGCCCAGATCGCCGACGCGCTCGCGGCCAGCCACGCCGACGGCGTCGTGCACCGCGATCTGAAGCCGGCCAACGTGCTGCTTGAGCAGCAGGGCGGCCAGATGCACCCGATGCTGACCGACTTCGGCATCGCCCGTCTCGCCGACTCCCCGGGCCTCACCCGCACCCAGGAGTTCGTCGGCACGCCCGCGTACGTCGCGCCGGAGTCCGCCGAGGGCCGTCCGCAGACCTCCGCCGTCGACATCTACGGCGCCGGAATCCTGCTGTACGAGCTGGTCACCGGACGCCCGCCGTTCTCCGGGGGCTCCGCCCTCGAGGTCCTGCACCAGCACCTGAACGCCGAGCCGCGCCGCCCCTCCACCGTCCCCGACCCGCTGTGGACGGTCATAGAGCGCTGCCTGCGCAAGAACCCCGACGACCGGCCCAGCGCCGAGAACCTCGCGCGCGGCCTGCGTGTCGTCTCCGAGGGCATCGGCGTGCACGCGAACGCCGCGCAGATCGCCGCCGCCGAGGGCGTGGGCGCCCTGCTCGCCCCCGACCCGTCGCCGGCCACCGTGCCGAGCATGCCGGGGGCCGCCGACCCGACGCAGGTGCTGCCGACGGGCTCGGCGGCCGGGGCGTACGACCCGAACGCGGCCACCAGCGTCCTGCCGAACACCGGCGCGGCCGACCCGACCGCGGTCATGCCGCCCGTGCCGCAGGGCCAGTACGGCCAGCAGGGTCAGCAAGGGCAGCAGGGGGTGCAGCCCGATCAGCCGCACCCCTGGCAGACGCAGCTGCGCGCGGCCCGCGACCGCAACGAGCAGACGCAGGTCCAGTACATCGACCCCGATCAGGACCCGCTGCGCCGTCGCCCCCAGCGCCAGGTGGCCCGGCCGCAGCAGCAGCCGAGGCCGGCACAGCAGCAGCGCCCGCCGCAGGGGTACGGCCATCCGCAGCAGCACCAGCCGCAGCAGTACGCCCCGCAGGCCCCCCAGCGGCAGCCGCAGCGCTACTCGCCGCCGCCCGCCCCGGCGGAGCCCCGCCGCCCGGCTCGCGAGCCGCGGCAGCGCAGCGCCAACCCGATGAAGATCCCCGGGCTCGGCTGCCTCAAGGGGTGCCTGTTCACGGTCGTCATCCTGTTCGTCGCGGGCTGGCTGGTGTGGGAGCTGAGCCCGCTGCAGGACTGGATCGGCACGGGCAAGAGCTACTGGGCCGAGCTGAGCGACCTCGCCGGGACCGTGACCGGGTGGATCAAGGATCTGGGCGGCAGTTCGGGCGGTTCCGGCGGCAATTAGCCGCCCACCGGCACCAACTAGCCGCCCACCGACACCGAATAACCGGTCAGGGCAGCGACATGCCGCTCGATCGGGCATCGGTCTGGGGATTTGTCGACACCTGGCGGGTGATTTCCGTCCCCGTGGTGAAGGTTGGCTCTTCAGGCGCGTAGTTTTGGCGACAACACGCGTCTGTAGGAGCAGTCTTGGCACGGAAGATCGGCAGCCGGTACACCGCGAACCAGATCCTGGGGCGGGGCAGCGCCGGCACGGTGTGGCTGGGCGAGGGTCCCGAAGGGCCCGTCGCGATCAAGCTGCTGCGCGAGGATCTCGCGTCCGACCAGGAGCTCGTCGGGCGCTTCGTGCAGGAGCGCACGGCGCTGCTCGGGCTCGAGCACCCGCACGTAGTGTCGGTGCGCGACCTGGTGGTCGACGGAAACGACCTGGCGCTCGTCATGGACCTGGTCCGTGGCACGGACCTGCGCACCCGGCTCGAGCGGGAGCGGCGGCTGGCGCCCGAGGCGGCGGTGGCCATCGTGGCCGACGTCGCGGACGGGCTCGCGGCGGCGCACGCGTCCGGTGTGGTGCACCGGGACGTGAAGCCGGAGAACGTGCTCCTGGACATGCAGGGGCCGCTGGGCCCCGGCGGCGCGCACCCGGCCCTGCTGACGGACTTCGGGATCGCGAAGCTGATCGACTCCCCGAAGCGGTCCCGCGCCACGAAGATCATCGGGACGCCGGACTATCTGGCACCGGAGATCGTGGAGGGGCTGCCCCCGCGGGCCTCGGTCGACATCTACGCCCTCGCGACGGTGCTGTACGAGCTGCTGGCCGGGTTCACGCCGTTCGGCGGCGGACACCCCGGCGCGGTTCTGCGCCGCCACGTGACCGAGACGGTCGTCCCCCTCCCCGGCATCCCCGACGAGCTGTGGCAGCTGATCGTGCAGTGCCTCGCGAAGGCACCGGCGTCGCGCCTCAGGGCGTCCGAGCTGGCGGCGCGGCTGCGGGAGCAGCTGCCGACGCTGGCCGGGATGCCGCCGCTGGACGTGGACGAGCCGGACACGGAGCCCGGCGAGGAGACGATGGAGGAGGAGCCCGCGCCTCCGGCCGGTTCCGCTGAGGGGGATGCCGTACGGCGGCGGGGCGCGGTGTCGCTGGTTCCGGGCGCCAAGCCGGACTCCAACCGGGACACGCACACGTCGATGCGGGTGCCGGGCCCCGACGAGCTGGCCGGCGGAGCACGCGGTACGGCACGGGCGCCCAGGGCGCCGGGCTCCCGCCGCCCCGGTTCGGCCCGGCACCGCGCGGCGGCACGGCGACGCAGGGTGACGCTGGGAGTGGCGGGCGTGGTGCTCGCCGCGGCCATCGGCGCGGGAGCGTATTGGGCCGCGTCGGGCGACGACGCGGGGGCGACACCCCAGGAGACACATACCTCGTCGACCCCGTGACCTCGCGTTTCACCGTGGTCCCGGTGCGTGGCCACCGCCTGTGGGCGGAGCCGTTACGCTTGAAGGCGTGGCAGTCCTCGATGTATCCGAAGAGCTCAAGTCCCTCTCCTCGACCATGGAGTCGATCGAGGCCGTTCTGGACCTCGACAAGCTGAGGGCAGACATCGCCGTGCTCGAGGAGCAGGCGGCCGCGCCGGCCCTGTGGGACAACCCGGACGAGGCGCAGAAGATCACCAGCCAGCTCTCCCACCTCCAGGCCGAGGTCAGGAAGGCGGAGGCGCTGCGCGGGCGGATCGACGATCTCGCCGTGCTCTTCGAGATGGCCGACGAGGAGGACGACCCGGACACCCGCGCCGAGGCCGAGTCCGAGCTCGCCTCCGTGAAGAAGGCGCTGGACGAGATGGAGGTCCGGACGCTGCTCAGCGGTGAGTACGACGCCCGCGAGGCGCTCGTCAACATCCGCGCCGAGGCCGGTGGCGTCGACGCCGCCGACTTCGCCGAGAAGCTCCAGCGCATGTATCTGCGCTGGGCCGAGCAGCACGGCTACAAGACCGAGATCTACGAGACGTCGTACGCGGAAGAGGCCGGCATCAAGTCGACCACCTTCGCCGTCGAGATCCCGTACGCCTACGGCACGCTCTCCGTCGAGCAGGGCACGCACCGGCTGGTGCGCATCTCGCCCTTCGACAACCAGGGGCGGCGCCAGACCTCCTTCGCGGGCGTCGAGGTGCTCCCGGTCGTCGAGAAGTCCGACCACGTCGAGATCGACGAGTCCGAGCTGAGGGTCGACGTCTACCGGTCCTCCGGGCCCGGCGGCCAGGGCGTCAACACCACCGACTCCGCCGTGCGCATCACACACCTGCCCACCGGCATCGTGGTCTCCTGCCAGAACGAGCGATCGCAGATCCAGAACCGGGCCAGCGCGATGAACGTGCTCCAGGCCAAGCTGCTGGAGCGCCGCCGGCAGGAGGAGCAGGCCAAGATGGACGCCCTCAAGGGCGACGGCGGCAACTCCTGGGGCAACCAGATGCGTTCGTACGTGCTGCACCCCTATCAGATGGTCAAGGACCTGCGCACGGACTACGAGGTCGGCAACCCCGAGGCCGTGTTCAACGGGGAGATCGACGGCTTCCTGGAGGCCGGCATTCGCTGGCGCAAGCAGCAGGAGAAGTAACCGCAGTAGATTCATCGACTCGCCAACTGCCGCCCCCGAGGCGGCAGTTGGCATTTGTCTGGGTTTTACATCACACTCACACGCTTCAACTCCCGTCATACGTCCCGCAAGCGGACAATGCGCGCGCAACGGCCTTGACGATGCTTTGAAAAATGGGAAGGGTGAAGCGTGGCATGCGAATTTCTGGGGCGCATGTGAACCGGGGGACTTTGCAAGACGTCAGCTGCCCTCCGTCGAGCACGGCCAGCCCCATGCGCCGCACGTTGACCATCAGCTACTGGGGGTAGCAACCACATGACCAAGAAGACGCGGATCCGGATCGCGCGGATAGCGGCCGGCACCGTGATCGCCGCGGGCGCCTCGCTCACCGCCGCGGGTGCGGCTTCCGCCCTCGACATCGGCGTGAGCGCGGACGACAGCGGTGTCTCCGCACACGTCAACCTCGGCGACGAGGAGACCACTCCGGCGCCGGGCCCGACCGACACCGGGATCCCGACCGACCCGGCGAGCACGCCGCCGGCCACCCCGACCGAGGAGCCGCCGAGCACCCTGGACCCGACCGAGCCCACGGAGGAGCCCACCGAGCCCACCGACGAGCCCACCGAGGACCCGACCGACGGGAACGGCAACGGCGGTGGCAACAACGACAGCGGTGGCGGCAACAACGACAGCGGTGGCGGCAACAACAACACCGACCCCGACGGCGGCTCCGGCACCTCCGCCCAGGAGGAGGGCTCCTCGGCCCTCACCGACACCGGTTCCGACTCGGCCGCCCAGGCCCAGGGCAACGGCGACCAGCTCGCCGAGACCGGTGCCGCGCAGACCACGTTCCTCGTCATCGGTGCCGCCACCATGATCGCCGGTGGCATCGGCTTCCGTATCCTGCCGCGCCTCATGGGCGGCCGGGGTGGCGCGGCCGCCTGAGGTCAGCCCTCGGTAGTCGTACGCGCACGGACTGTGCGCACGTCGTACGGCGAAGGGCCCGGAGCTTGTCGCTCCGGGCCCTTCGGTCGCTCTGGACGCCGTCTACGCGGTCTGGTGCGCCAGCAGCGCCACCGTGGCGATGAGCACCGCCAGCAGCGCGATGAGTGCCACCGGGTTCAGTCCCGCGAAGAAGCTCTCCTGCTGCAGCCGCTCGCGGTTGGCACGGCACACCGGGCACCGGCCCTCGCTCACGGGCGCCGCGCAGTTCGCGCACACCAACCGGTCGTACGTCATGCGCTCGCCCTCCTTGCACCGGCCATCACACATACAACGCATCCGGGAACGAGAACGTTCCCCCCTCCACTGTGCCAGGTTCCCCTGGAAAGAGCGCGGTCGCTCGGAAAGCCCCGCCCCGCACAAATACAGACAAGCCCACCCAACCGTGACCGGCGACTGCGCTCGCCCACCCGGTTCGCGTATGGTCACGCTCATCTACCCCCGGCGACCCGTGGTGCATCCGTGATCCGATTCGACAATGTCTCCAAGGTCTACCCCAAGCAGACCCGCCCCGCCCTCAGGGATGTCACCCTCGAGGTCGAGAAGGGCGAGTTCGTGTTCCTCGTGGGGTCCTCCGGCTCCGGAAAGTCCACCTTCCTGCGGCTGATCCTCCGCGAGGAGCGGTGCAGTCACGGCCAGGTGCACGTTCTGGGCAAGGACCTCGCGCGCCTCTCCAACTGGAAGGTGCCGCAGATGCGCCGCCAGCTGGGGACGGTGTTCCAGGACTTCCGTCTCCTACCCAACAAGACGGTCGCCGAGAACGTGGCCTTCGCGCAGGAGGTCATCGGCAAGTCACGCGGCGAGATCCGCAAGTCCGTGCCGCAGGTGCTCGACCTTGTCGGGCTCGGCGGCAAGGACGACCGGATGCCGGGCGAGCTGTCCGGTGGTGAGCAGCAGCGCGTCGCCATCGCGCGGGCCTTCGTGAACCGGCCCAAGCTGCTGATCGCCGACGAGCCCACCGGCAACCTCGACCCGCAGACCTCCGTCGGCATCATGAAGTTGCTCGACCGGATCAACAGGACCGGTACGACTGTCGTGATGGCGACGCACGACCAGAACATCGTGGACCAGATGCGTAAGCGCGTCATCGAGCTGGAGAAGGGCCGCCTCGTCCGCGACCAGGCACGCGGTGTGTACGGCTACCAGCACTGAGACCGCGACCGATCCGCAGCAGTTCCACGGAAAGGCTTAACCCGACGTCATGCGCGCCCAGTTCGTACTGTCGGAGATCGGAGTCGGTCTCCGCCGCAATCTGACGATGACCTTCGCGGTGATCGTCTCCGTCGCCCTGTCCCTGGCCCTCTTCGGCGGTTCGCTGCTGATGAGCGACCAGGTCACCACCATGAAGGGCTACTGGTACGACAAGGTCAACGTCTCGGTCTTCCTCTGCAACAAGAGCGACGCCGAGTCGGACCCCAACTGCGCCAAGGGCGCGGTCACGGACGACCAGAAGAAGCAGATCATGTCCGACCTCGGCAAGATGTCCGTGGTCGAGAAGGTCAGCTACGAGTCGCAGGACCAGGCCTACAAGCACTACAAGGAGCAGTTCGGGGACTCCCCGCTGGCAAGCTCCCTCACGCCGGACCAGATGCAGGAGTCGTACCGCATCAAGCTGAAGGACCCGGAGAAATACCAGGTCATCGCGACCGCCTTCGACGGGCGGGACGGCGTGCAGTCGGTTCAGGACCAAAAGGGCATTCTGGATAACTTGTTCGGGCTGCTGAACGGCATGAACTGGGCCGCACGGATGGTCATGGCGCTGATGCTGGTCGTCGCGCTGATGCTGATCGTCAACACCGTGCGCGTGTCCGCGTTCAGCCGTCGCCGTGAGACCGGGATCATGCGGCTGGTCGGTGCCTCCGGCTTCTACATCCAGGCGCCGTTCATCGCCGAGGCCGCGGTCGCCGGGCTCATCGGCGGCACCGTCGCCTGTGGATTCCTCGTCGTGGCACGGTACTTCATCATCGACCACGGTCTGGCCCTGTCCCAGAAGCTCAATCTGATCAACTTCATCGGCTGGGACGCGGTGTTGACCAAGCTGCCGCTCATCCTGGCGACGAGCCTTCTCATGCCCGCGTTGGCCGCTTTCTTCGCGCTGCGCAAGTACCTGAAGGTGTGACGCATGCCAAGAGGGCCGTACGGTCAACCGGCCGTACGGCCCTCCGGCTTGTCCTAGACTCACCGGCATGTCAGGCCGCGACCCGTTCTGTCAGCCCCGCCGCATCCGCCGCGGGGCGGCCCTGACTTTGGTCTTCGCCGGCGTCCTCGTCACCGGCGCCGCGACCGGCTCCTTCTCCTTCTCCGACGCCTCCGGCCGCCGGGCCGCACAGGGCGCGGTCGGTGCCGACATCCGCCACGACGACGTCCAGAAGGCCGCCGCCGAGGCCCTGGCCGACGGCAAGTCCCCCATGGAGGCGGCCGAACGGGCGGTCAGTCGCAGCGGGGACCGCTGGAGCGCGGTCTACTCCGAGGGCGAGTACCAGGAGTTCGAGGAGGCCCTCGACGGCGAGTACACCGGCGTCGGCCTGTGGACGCGGCGCGAGCGCGACGGCCGGATCGAGGTGACCAAGGTGCAGTCCGGGTCGCCCGCGGCCGCCGCCGGCATCCACCCTGGCGACCGGCTGCGCAGCATCGACAGCACCAAGGTCGACGGCCGCCCCGTCACCGAGGTCGTCGCCCTCCTGCGCGGCGACGCCGACGACGCCCCCGCGGGCACCAGCGTCCGCCTCGGCCTGGAGCGCGGCACACGAGCGTGGAGCGAGACACTGCGCCGGGCCCGGCTGTCCACCGACTCCGTGACCGTCCGCAGGCTCCCCGCCGATGCGACCGTCATCAAGATCGGTGCCTTCACCAAGGGCTCGGGCGACGTCGTCCGCACGGCCGTCAGGCAGGCCCCGGCCGGCGCCGGGATCATCCTCGACCTGCGCGGCAACTCCGGCGGCCTGGTCACCGAGGCCGTCACCGCCGCCTCCGCCTTCCTCGACGGCGGCCTCGTCGCGACGTACGACGTCGACGGCGCCCAGCGTGTCCTGCACGCCGCGGCGGGCGGTGACACCACCCGCCCGCTGGTCGCGCTCGTCGACGGCGGCACGATGAGCGCGGCCGAGATGCTCACCGGCGCCCTCCAGGACCGCGGCCGCGCGGTCGTCGTCGGCACGCGCACCTTCGGCAAGGGCTCGGTGCAGATGCCCAGCCGGCTGCCCGACGGCTCCGTCGCCGAGCTGACCGTCGGCCACTACCGCACTCCCTCCGGACACACCGTCGACGGCCGGGGCATCACGCCCGACCTGGAGGTCGAGCAGCGGGCGCTGGAGCGGGCGGAAACCGTCCTCAGCGGCCTGGGCGATCCGTCGTAGGCGCTACGACCGCCGCGAGCCACCTCCGTTAATGCACTTCCCGCGCACCCCCTGTGTGGTGCGAAAATGGTCGGCACTATGGCTAAGGAAAAAGGGCGCAAGCTGATCGCGCAGAACAAGAAGGCGCGGCACGACTACCACATCCTCGACACCTACGAGGCCGGACTGGTCCTCATGGGCACCGAGGTGAAGTCGCTGCGCCAGGGAAGGGCCTCGCTCGTGGACGGCTTCGTCCAGCTGGACGGCCACGAGGCGTGGCTGCACAACGTGCACGTGCCCGAGTACAGCCAGGGCACCTGGACCAACCACAGCGCCCGCCGCAAGCGGAAGCTGCTGCTGCACCGCGACGAGATCGACAAGCTGGAGTCCAAGTCGCAGGAGACGGGTCACACGATCGTGCCCCTCGCCCTGTACTTCAAGGACGGCCGTGCCAAGGTCGAGATCGCGCTGGCGAAGGGCAAGAAGGAGTACGACAAGCGGCAGACCCTGCGTGAGCAGCAGGACCGGCGTGAGGCGGACCGTGCGATGTCGGCGGTGCGGCGCAAGCAGCGTGGGTAGATGTGTCGCCAGGAATACGCTGGCACCCACCCGCGTTGGTCACGTAGGATGGATCTGCACTCCACAGCGGGTGCGCGTGACCCTCTCCGGAGGGTTTGAAAAAACAACATGGGGATGATCGGTTTCGACAGCGGCTGTCGAAGCAGGGGAAGCGTGTCGAGGAAGCGGCCATGATCTCGTAAACCACAGGCCGAAAAAAATAATCGCCAATACCAAGCGCGATTCCTTCGCCCTCGCTGCCTAAGTAGCGACTTGCGAAGTGTCAGCCCGGGGCTGTTCCCGACCCGGATCCTGGCATCAGCTAGGGAACTAAACCTTGATCCCGGTCACGGGGTGAAGAGGGAAACCAAACAGTGACTGAGCCCGTCGGAGACTTGTTCGCGTGATCTCCGGGGCCGAGAAAAGCGAAGCGAACTGCACACGGAGAAGCCCTGATTCCGCACCGTTGGACGCGGGTTCGATTCCCGCCATCTCCACGATTTCCCATGTTGAGGGCCCGGTGGTCATAGACCACCGGGCCTTCGTCGTGTCTGCCCTCTGCCTCGCACACCCTTGCCGGATTGGTCTGGACCTGCCACGCTGCCCGCGCCACCTCCCGCATCCCGTAGCCGCTCCCTCCCCGGAAGGTACGTATGCGCCGCAGACTGCTCGCCGTGCTCGGGCTGCTCACCGCCCTGCTCGTCCCGTACGCCCCGTCCGTCTCCACCGCCTCGGCCGCCACCGGCACCCCACCGCAGATCTACGGCGCCTGGCACTGCTCGAACGACGCCTGCACCTGGGGCACCGTCCGCACCGTCGCCGAGTTCGACTCGCAGAACCACTGGCTGATCGACCGCGGCGACGGCCGCCCCTCTGTCAACCTCGTCGTGCTCAGCTTCGTCGAACCGCTCAAGCTGCTGCACGGCACGAACGACGCGACAACCGTGAACGGCGTGCCCAAGGGCATGACCCGCGACATCGTGCAGTACTTCACGGCACACGGGATCCGCGTGATGCTCTCCATCGGCGGGATCACCTACACCGACGCCTGGGACTCCGCGCTCGCCGAGAACGCGACCCTCCTCGGCCAGCGGGCCGCGGCCCTCGCGAGCGACCTCGGCGTCGGCATCGAGATCGACTACGAGCAGAACACCAACCCGGACCTCACCGGACTCCAGGCCTTCATCGACGCCTACCGGGCCGCGCACCCGTACGACGCCTCGGGATCCGACCCGGCCGCCCGGCTCACCCTCGACACCGCCGCCGGCGACCGCTGGCTCATCGACATCAACCGCAAGGCCACCGCCGACTGGCTGCGCACCGACACCCCCGTCCTCGACTACGCCAACGCCATGGTGCCCGCCCGGCAGCCCTCCACCAGTTCGGCGATCGCCAACTGGCAGGAGCATGTGGACGGCAAGCCGACGTACTCGCCGAAGGTCCCGCCGCTCGCGCCCGCCAAGTTCACCGGCGCCGTCTACATCAGCGACCAGTCCAAGTCCCTGCCCGAGTGCACCGACTTCGCCAACTCGCTGCAGAACTCCACGGGTTCGTTCACCCAGACCGTCGCGCCGAACGGGGCCGGCACCAGCTCCGGTCTGCTCGGCTACATGTTCTGGGCTGCCGAACGCCCCTCCACGCGCGGCACCGGCACCGCACCGCCGAACACCTGCGAGGGCGGCGTCGGCGCGGGCGCGACCGCGTACAACATCCCGCTGCCGATGCCCGCCCTGCGCCAGGGCTGAGCCCGTCGCACAGCGCCAACACCCAGCCCGGGACGCCCAGTTGTGGTGTCCCGGGCCATATCGGGAGGCGGTACGCGCTCCTACGGTCCCTCCCCATGACACAGACCAGAGCCGCACGTCACCACCTCACCGTCCTCGCGACCCTCCTCGTCGCCCTGCTCGCCGCCCTCCTCACCCCGGGCCGCGCCTCCGCCGCCTCCCTCCAGGAGGTCACCGGCTTCGGAACCAACCCCGGGGCCCTGCGCATGTTCCGGTACGTCCCGGACGGCCTGCCCGCCGGACGGCCCGTCGTCGTCGCCCTGCACGGCTGCACCCAGAACGCCTCCGGGTACGGCACCGGCAGCGGCTGGCTCCAACTCGCCGACCGCTGGGGCTTCTCCGTCGTCCTGCCCCAGCAGACCTCCGCCAACAACCTCTCCTCCTGCTTCAACTGGTTCCAGACCGGCGACATCGAACGCGGCCAGGGCGAGGCCGCCAGCGTCGCGCAGATGGTGGACCGGCAACTCGCCGACGTCTCCGGGGACGCCTCACGGGTGTACGTCACCGGGCTGTCCGCCGGCGGCGGGATGACCTCCGTCATGATGGCCACGTACCCCGAGAAGTTCGCCGGCGGAGGCGTCGTCGCCGGGCTGCCGTACGGCTGTGCGCAGGCGGCCGGATCGCCGTACGTGTGCATGTACGTCGGCGCCACGCAGACCGCGAAGCAGTGGGGCGACCGGGTGCGCGCCGCCCGCCCCGGGTACACCGGGCCCTGGCCGGTGCTCACCGTCTTCCAGGGCAGCGCCGACTACACCGTGAAGCCCGTCAACATGACCGACCTGATGAAGCAGTGGACCGATGTGCAGGGCGCCGACCAGACCGCCGACGTCAGCGACACCGTCGCCGGGTACCCGCACCAGGTCTTCCGGAACCCGGCCGGGAACGCGGTCGTGGAGACGTACAGCATCACCGGCATGGGACATGGTCAGCCCGTCGACCCCGGTACCGGCAGCGAGCAGTGCGGGACGGCCGGGGCCTACATCCTGGACGTGAACCTGTGCGCCGCCTACCGGCTCGGCCGGGCGTGGGGTCTGGGCTGAGGGGCTGAGATTCGGCGTCTCGAACTCAGCGCACCCGCCGATGAGTTGATCAGCAGGGCACCGGCCGCCGCCACGACCGGTACGGCGAAGGCGGCGGCCGAGGTGTGTTCCGTGGCCCAGCCGCCGAGTGCCGAGCCGCAGGCTATGCCAGTGAGCAGGCCTGTGACGACGAGGCTCATGCCCTCGTTCAGACGGTCCTCAGGGGTGCGCCGCTGGACCAGCGTCATCGCGGTCACCATGGTCGGGGCGGTTGCCATGCCCGCCGCCAACAGCGCCGGTGCAAGGGCCCAGAGGGATCCCGCCGTGGTGGCGGCGAGCAGCGGCAGGGACATCAGCACGGTCATCGCGCCCAGGCAGCGGGTCAGGTGCGGCGCCGCCGGTTTCCGGGCGCCGTACAGCAGGCCCGCCGCGCACGACCCGGCCGCCTGGAGCGCCAGCACAAGCCCGGCCGCCGAGCGGTGCCCCTGCCCGTCCGCGTACGCGATCGTGACGACTTCCATCGACCCGAACACCGCACCCGTGGCGACGAAACAGGCCAGGAGCGGAGGAAAGCCGGGGGTGCGGATCGGTGACGCGGCCCGGGTGAGCGCCCGCGGCGGAGGCTCGGTCGCGCGCTGGGCGGTGAACAGCAGCATCCCGGCGAGCAGCAGGCACGCGCCGACGAGCGTGCCCGCCTCCGGGAAGAACGTCCCGGTCAGGAAGGACGCGAGGACCGGCCCGAGCATGAAGCACAGCTCGTCCGCAGCCTGCTCGAACGCGTTCGCGGTGTGCAGGGCGCCGGGGTCGTCCCGCAGCAGATGGGCCCAGCGGGCGCGGGAGAGGCCGCCGATGTTGGGGGTGGACGCGGTCGCGGCGTACGCGGCGAAGAGGGTCCAGTCCGGGGCGTCGTAGCGGACGCACAGCAACAATGCGAGGCTGCCCAGCACCGCGGCGACCGTGGCAGGTACGGCGACCCGGGCCTGCCCGCGCCGGTCGACGAGCCGCGCGAGCCACGGCCCGGCGACGGCGGTCGCCGCGAGGCCGGTCGCGGTGACGGCGCCGGCGAGGGCGTACGAGCCCCTGGACCCCGCGATCATGACGACCGCGCTCACGCTGAACATGCCTATGGGGAGCCGGGCGATCAGGTTGCCGGCGGTGAAGGCCCGGGCACCGGGCAGGCGGAACAGCCGGCGGTACGCGCCGGTCGGGGACTGAGGCATGGCTCCACCGTCACTCGGAGTGGATCAAGGGGTCCAACACCTTCTCGGTGCCGATTGACGCATCGACGTTGTGAATGGGGCTTGGGCCCACGTAGGTTCGCCGGATGCCCGCCCACCTGGACCCCCGTCTGCTCAGCGCCTTCGTCACCGTCGCCGAGGAACTGCACTTCACCCGCGCCGCGGCCCGGCTGTACGTCGCGCAGCAGGCGCTGAGCCGGGACGTACGGCGCCTGGAGCGCGAGCTGGGCAGCGAGCTGTTCGTACGGACCACCCGCCAGGTGACCCTGACCGCGGACGGTGAGCGCCTGGTGCCGTTCGCCCGCAGGGTCCTCGCCGCCCAGGACGACCTCCTCGCCGCCTTCGGACAGGCCCGGCCCCTGCTGGTCGACCTCAACTCTCCGGGCCTGGTCACCGGTCGCCGGGTGCTGCACCGGGCCCGTGAACTCGCCCCCGACTGCGAGCTGATGGCCCGCTACGAGAGCGGGCTGACCGGAGCGGCGGCCGAACTGCTCGCGGGCCGCCTGGACGCGTCGTTCGGCCGCTTCGCGGGCCTGGACCCGGCGCTGCGGACCGGCCTCGAACAACAGCCCGTGCGCTACGAGCCCATGGCCGTCGTCCTCCCCGACGACCACCCGCTCGCCGCGCGGAAGACGGTGCCGCTGTCTTCGCTGGCGGGGGAGACGGTGTACGCCGGGGCCGGGAATCCGCGCACCCCCGAGTGGACCGGCCTCGCGCGTCAGCTGTTCGAGGGGCGCGGGATCCGGATCGCGCCACCCCTTCCGCTGGCCGTCGGGGACGAGGAGTTCGAGCGGATCATGGCGAAGACGCGGCACCCGATCCTCGCCGTGGTGGACTTTCCGGCCATGCCGCGCACGGTTCTGCGCCCCCTGGTCGATCCCGTCCCTCTCTCGTCGGTGTCGCTCGTGTGGCGAAAGGGGCTGGTCCATCCCGGACTTGGCGCGCTGCGCCGGGCGGCCACCGAGGTCGCCGTGGCCGAGAAGTGGCTGCACAGGCCTGCTGAGGGGTGGATTCCAGCTAGTGATGTAAATGTGATGAGTGTCCACAACTGAGACGCGGCGTCCACGGCTCCTCCGCGTGCGCTACATTCATGGCCTGAGCACGGTGTGGTAAAGGGGGCGCTCGGACCGGGTGGGGGACTGGTTCGATCGACGGGTGCTCGGCGTCGTAGGCGCACCCGGAACTGTCCCGTGGGGGGATGTGCGCACGTGAAAGAGTGGCGAGAAGACGCCCAACCGGAATGGCCCGAAGTTGCATCGGCGACCCGGGACATACCGATGACGGGGGGCGACACCCAGGCGTTCCCGGAGACCGGAAGGACGGGCGTCTTCGGGGGCGGCCGGGAGGAACGAGGCGGCGCAGTGCCGCCGGGTTCCGGGAAGGCCGGCAGGACGCCGGCCGGCGCCGACGAGACCGCCGTACTGTCGAGAGCGCGGGAGGCGCGGGACGGCCGTACCGGTACCGCTGCCGATCCGACCGCGGTGCTGAGTGCCTCGGGTACAGCCGGGCCGTCCGGCTCTCTCCGTGACCCTTGGGGCGACTCCCTCGCGGCCACCGTCCCCGGCGGCGACGACGCGACCCACGACCCGCACGAGGTCACGATCCAGCTCGACGCCGTACAACTGGGCGACACGCGCCTGCGCCCGGCCACCGGCTCACCGGTCGGCGGCGGCCAGGACGGTTCCGACGGCCCGGTGTTCGTGGACGCGTCGGGGCGGCGCAGTCGCCGGTTCCGCCGGCTCGGCATGCTCGTCGGCGTGGCCTGCGCCGTCTACGCCGTCGTCATCGTCGCCACCCTGATGTCCGGCAGCTCCGACGCGCCCTGGCTGCCCGTACCGGGCCAGAACGTGGACAAGCCCGCCGGCCAGGTCGACACCCCCCCGCTCCCCGCCGAGTCCATGCAGCCCTCCGGCAGCGGCAGCGCCTCGCCCGGGGTCTCCCCGACCGCGAGCGACGGCGCGCCCCCGTCGCCTGGCGTCGGCGGGACCACACCCGGCACCGGCAGCAGCTCCGGCAAGCCCGGCACCGCCGGCGACCCCGAGCCGACGGCGACGAAGACCGCGTCGAGCACCACCGGGGGCGGCGGTACGTCCACGAAGCCCAAGCCGCCCTCCTCGGACCCGTCCTCCCCGGCCTCGCCCGACCCGAGCCCGCCCGTGGACACCGACCCCTCGCCCGACCCGTCCGAGTCCTCGGCCACAGGCGGCGCCGGCGCCGTCAGCGGAAACGGCTCCCTGGCCCACGGCCCGTCCACCCCGATGCCCATCGCCGAGGAGCCCGGCGCCCCGGCCTCGTCCGCGACCTACCTGTCCCCGGAGCACACCCTCTGATGGCAACCCGCACCCGCCGTCAAGGGGCCGCGACCGCAGCCCCCGACGGCTCCCGGCGCCGCCGCCTGCCCATGCGCCTGACGCTGCCGCTGCTCGTCCTCACCGCCCTGATGGCGATGCTGATGCTGCGCGGCTACGTCCACAGCGAGATCCTCGCCGACCACCGCATCCAGCCCGAGGCCGCCACCGACAAGGTGCCGGAGAAGATCCTCGACGGCGGCCCGGTCATCGACACCCGCAGCGGCCGTACGACCAGCATGGGCGTCCCCGACCGCCGACTCGTCCTCACCTTCGACGACGGCCCCGACCCGACCTGGACCCCGAAGGTCCTGGACGTGCTGAAGAAGCACCACGCGCACGCGGTCTTCTTCGTCACCGGCACCATGACCTCCCGCTACCCGGACCTGGTCAAGCGCATGGTGGATGAGGGGCACGAGGTCGGCCTGCACACCTTCAACCACCCCGACCTGTCCTACCAGTCCAAGGGCCGCATCGACTGGGAGCTGTCCCAGAACCAGCTGGCGATCACCGGCGCGGCCGGTATCCGTACCTCCCTCTTCCGCCCCCCGTACTCCTCCTTCGCCGACGCCATGGACGACAAGTCCTGGCCGGTGACCGAGTACATCGGCACCCGCGGCTACATCACCGTCGTCAACAACACGGACAGCGAGGACTGGAAGAAGCCCGGAGTCGACGAGATCATCCGCCGGGCCACCCCGCACGACGGCAAGGGCGCGATCGTCCTGATGCACGACTCCGGCGGCGACCGCCACCAGACCGTGCAGGCCCTGGACAAATTCCTGCCCGAACTCCAGGCGCAGGGCTACCAGTTCCAGAACCTGACCGAGGCACTCGGCGCACCCAGCGCGCTCACCCCGGTCACCGGTGTCGACCTGTGGAAGGGCAAGGCGTGGATCTTCCTGGTCCAGGCCTCCGACGACATCACGGGCGTGCTGGTCGTCTGCCTCGCGGTGGTCGGCGCCCTGGTCATCTCCCGCTTCGTCCTGATGCTCCTGCTCTCGGGCATCCACGCACGCCGGGTGCGCCGCAAGGGCTTCAGCTGGGGACCGCCGATCACCGAGCCGGTGTCGGTGCTCGTCCCGGCGTACAACGAGGCCAAGTGCATCGAGAACACGGTCCGTTCGCTGATGGCGAGCGAACACCCCATCGAGATCATCGTCGTCGACGACGGTTCGACGGACGGCACGGCACGGATCGTAGAGGCGATGGCCCTGCCGAACGTCCGGGTCGTACGACAGATGAACGCGGGCAAACCGGCGGCCCTCAACCGGGGCCTGGCGAACGCGAGTCACGACCTGATCGTGATGATGGACGGCGACACGGTCTTCGAACCGCCCACGGTCCGCGAACTGGTGCAGCCCTTCGGCGACCCGCGCGTGGGCGCGGTCGCGGGCAACGCCAAGGTCGGCAACCGCGATTCCCTCATCGGCGCCTGGCAGCACATCGAGTACGTGATGGGCTTCAACCTCGACCGCCGCATGTACGACATCCTGCGCTGCATGCCCACGATCCCCGGCGCGGTGGGCGCATTCCGCCGCTCCGCCCTGGAACGGGTCGGCGGCATGAGCGACGACACGCTGGCCGAGGACACGGACATCACGATGGCCCTGCACCGCGACGGCTGGCGTGTGGTCTACGCCGAGAACGCACGGGCCTGGACGGAGGCCCCCGAGACGGTCCAGCAGCTCTGGTCCCAGCGCTACCGCTGGTCGTACGGCACCATGCAGGCGATCTGGAAACACCGCCGCGCCTTGGTGGACAAGGGCCCGTCGGGCCGCTTCGGCCGTGTAGGCCTGCCGCTGGTATCACTCTTCATGGTGGTGGCCCCGCTACTGGCCCCACTGATCGACGTATTCCTCCTGTACGGCGTGGTGTTCGGCCCGACGCAGAAGACGATCGTGGCCTGGCTCGGCGTGCTGGCCATCCAGGCGATCTGCGCGGCGTACGCCTTCCGCCTGGACCGCGAACGCATGACCCACCTGATCTCGCTCCCCCTGCAACAGATCCTCTACCGCCAACTCATGTACGTCGTCCTGCTCCAGTCCTGGATCACGGCCCTGACCGGCGGCCGCCTGCGCTGGCAGAAACTGCGCCGCACGGGTGTGGTCGAGGCGCCGGGCGGCCCGGTGCCGCGCCGGCGGACGCATGACAGTGGTGATCGGAGGCCGGTGGGATGACGCAGGGATACACGACGGGGCCTGTGGGCCCGCTAGAACATATGGCGCCGGTCGCTGACGCTGGACCGAGCCTCTCGACCCCCACTCCTGTCAAACCCTCGGGCCGAGACCGCTACTTGGACCTCCTCCGCTCGATAGCCCTGGTCCGGGTCGTGGTCTACCACCTCTTCGGCTGGGCGTGGCTGACGGTGCTGTTCCCCTCCATGGGCGTGATGTTCGCGCTGGCGGGCTCCCTGATGGCACGGTCTCTGAGCCGACCGCCCCTGAGCGTGATCAAGAGCAGGGTGCGAAGGCTGCTGCCTCCGCTCTGGGCGTTCAGCGCGGTGGCGCTGGCGCTGATGTTCGCCGGCGGCTGGAACCCGGTGAAGGACCCGGACAACGGCGGCACCTGGGGCCTCGTCAAGCTGATCGACTACATCATCCCGATCGGCGCCCCGCCGTTCCCCTGGCACGTCGGCTCCAAGTCGGGCCTGCTGGAGGACACTTGGGCGGTACAGGCGGCGGGCCCGCTGTGGTACCTGCGGGCGTACCTCTGGTTTGTGGTCGCGTCTCCGCTTTTGCTGTGGGCGTTCCGCAAGGCCCCGTGGCCGACGCTGCTGGCCCCGCTGGGCCTGACGGCGATCGTAGGCACGGGTCTGGTGTCGATCCCCGGCGAGACGGGCAACGCGATCACGGACTTCGCGGTGTACGGCGGCTGCTGGGTCCTGGGCTTCGCCCACCACGAGGGCGTACTGGCCCGCGTCCCCCGCTATGTCGCGGTGTCCTGCTCGGCGCTGGTGATGGCGTTCGCCCTGTGGTGGGCGTCGGGCCATCTGGGCCCCGACGGCTGGGACCTGAACGACATCCCGCTGGCGCAGGCGATGTGGTCCTTCGGTTTTGTGGTCATCCTGTTGCAGTACTCCCCGTCGTGGCAGGAACTCCCGGGCAGACTGGCCCGCTGGGACAAGTTGGTGACGCTCTCCAACAACCGAGCGGTGACGATCTACCTCTGGCACAACCTCCTGATCATGGCCACGGTCCCGATCATCGACCAGGCGTACAACCTCCCGTTCATGGAGAACGACCGAGCGACGGCGGCCCTCGACTCCACCTACATGCTCTGGATGTTCTTCCTGGTCTGGCCCCTGATAGGCCTCACGATCGTGGCGTTCGGCTGGATCGAGGACATCGCGGCGAAGCGCAGCCCGAGGCTTTGGCCGAACGGGGTGAAGCGGGGCGGGGGCCGGAGGAGGGTCTGAGCGCACCTGCTCCCCGCAACACCCCGGCAACGCACGGCTGTTGCATTGTCACGGAATGACAACTACCGCCGCGCTCTGACCCAGGGATAGGCACCGAATCGCCCCGCTATGCGCACTCCGGCATGGCGGGGCGTCGCTTATCGCCCTGGTGTGCCCATGCCGGATCCGGATACCGTATCGGCTGTTTCTCGGCCCCCCAACCGCCCCACCAGGAGCCCACCGTGACCCGCCGTTCCCGCCTGCTCACGACAGCCGCCGCCGGCGCGACGGCCGCACTTCTGCTTGCCGGATGTGGCGGGGGTGACGGTGATTCCAAGGCCAAGGACAAGATTGCGGGGGCGGACACGGGGGAGACGGCGTCGGCTTCGCCGAGTGCTTCGGCGTCCTCGTCCAGCGGTCGCCCGAAGATCACCTTCCCATCCGGGGTCAAGAACGTCTTCGAGGACACGAAGTCCGGAGACGCGACGAAGGACGCGGTTCTCGCGGACAGTGCTCTGAGCGTCAACTCCGTGGACGAGGCGATTTTCAAGGGGAGCACCAGCACAGAGGCGCTCGGCTTCTACAACGCCGGTAAGGCTCTGAGCTCGTCGATCACCTATGTGCAGGGGTACATCGACGACGGTGACACCTGGGTCGGTGAGACCCGCTACTTCGACCGCAAGGTCACGCTCTCCGGAGCCAAAGAGGCATACGTCACCTACTGCTCTGACGAGAGCAAGTCCTTCATCAAGGTGAAGAAGACCGGCAAGGTCAAGAACACGCCGACGACCGCGGACAGCTACGTGCTTTACCACACCACGCTTGCCCAGAACGCCGCCGGCGTCTGGCAGACCACCAATGTTGTGTCTAACCGGGGGGCCAAGGAATGCCAGCCGTAGGAAAGTTGGCGCGGATCGCAGCGGTTGTATCGATAGTTTGTGTTCCCTTGTTCGTACTTCAGCCGGCCTACGCGGGCGGACGCGGTGAGGACGGAAGCCGCGGTGAGACAGAACAGAACGCGAACAGCAGCGACGACGGCACCGTCTCCGTGACGGTCGGGGGTGTCGTCTTCGACCGCTCCAAGAATGGCAGCGGAAACTCCACGGGCGCACTGACGCCGACCACGTCCTGGACACCGCCCGCCTGTTGGTATGCGCCGAAATACACCCCCGATCAGCTGAAGAACTACCTGGAACCGATCTGGCAGGCCGGCTCGACCGGCGACCAGTGGGACCTGGAGCAGCGCAACAGGTACGTCAACGGGCAGCCCTACAAGGACTTCAACAAGGACAAGGCCGACGACGGCTACTGGTGGGACTCGTACGTCGACGAGAGCTTCCCGCCCGGTTGGGACAAGTGCGACAAGCCCATCTTCTGGGTGGACAAGGGTGACCCGCCGCCGGCGAACATCAAGAATGCCGTCACGCCAGAGATCCTGGCCGAACTCGCGTACAACGAGATTCGCGTACCTGGTACCAAGGTGACTCTGGCTCCCGCCAACACCACCAAGGTCAACCTCCCGACCTGGGCCTGGCTGGACGCCGCGGACTTCAAGCCGGTGTCGGTCACCGCGTCCGTGCCGGCCATCGGCATCTCGGCGACCGCGACGGCGGAACCGATCTCGCTCAAGATTGACCCGGGTACCTCGGATGCGGTGACCTATCCGGCGTCGGGCGTCTGCGGGCTCAACGGCAGCAGCATCGGCGAGCCGTACGCCAAGGGCAAGGCGGACCGGACGCCACCCTGTGGGGTGAAATACCTGCGTTCGTCCGGGAACGGCTCGTACCCGCTCAAGGCCACGGTCACCTGGAAGATCACCTGGACCGGCACGGGTGGCGCGGGCGGACGCCTGGACGACGGCATGTTCGGGGCCAACCAGGATGTGGTGGTGCAGGAGATTCAGGCCGTCAACCGGTGAGATGGGCCTGATACGGCGCTAGGCGGACCTGGCCATGTGACGCGGATGCGACTGGCCAGGTCCGGCCATAAGCGGATAGCTTCGTTCCGTATCCATGCACGTGGGAGAGGGGAACGGGCATCCGTGGTGTCACACCCTCAGAATCGCCTGTCTGAGGCGGCCACCGTGCGCCGCTCCCGTGGGCACGGCTGCGTGGGCACGCAGATGCAGCCGCTCGATCACCTGCGCGAGGTCAGCGACACGGTGAAGACCGAAGAGCGCCTGCGTACGAGACGAAGCTCGCCCAGGTGGAGGGTGCGACGGTGAGGTGGGGGCCGGTGGTGTTCTTCGAGTCCCGGATTTGGATGGTGGTCGGGGCCGCGGCTATCTCGACGCAGTTGGAGGCGTCGCCGCTGTACGAGGACTTCTGCCAGTGGTGCATGGACATTTCCTGTACCTCTCAGAGATGGTGCGCGATGCGGTGGATGAGGTCGCGGGATGCTTCGGGGCTCAGGGCGCTTGCCTCCATGCGGTCGACCACTGATCGGTATTTGCTCAACTGCGCTTCACCGTCCAGGAATTCGCAGCCGTGATGGGTGTCCAGCTGCACAGTGTCAAGTTGTGGAACCGCTCCCCTGACGTAGTCGATTCCTTGCCCGGTGCCGTGGAAGCTCGCGTTACCAAAAGGGATGGCCCGGACCGTGACATTGGCGAGTTCACTCATGTCGACGAGGTGCTTTAGCTGCGCGGCTGCGACGTCTCGGCCGCCGAATCCCATTCTGAGCGCCGCCTCGTGAATGGTCGCCGTGTAGGGAGTGGGATTGTCCCGGTGAAGGATGCCTTGTCGCTTGATGCGATGGGTAAGGCGGTGCTCGATCTCGTATTGCTGGAGTGGTGGGAAGACCGTACGGAAGAGGGCACGGGCGTGGTCGGTGGTCTGAAGCAGGGCTGGGATGTGGATGACCAGGGCTACGCGCAACTCGGCCGCGTAGTGTTCCAGTTCGGCCAGATCGATCAGCCCTGCTGGCAGGTGCTCCCGGTATTCGTCCCACCAGCCGCGTGTACGCCCGCCCGTCATCGCGGCCAAAGCGTCGATCAGCGCGGTGTCGGCGCAGCTGTACGTGCGGGCGAAGGTGCGTACGCGATCAGCACTCACGGCGTAGCGGCCCGACTCGATGTTGCTGATCTGCGCCTGCTTGAGGCCGAGTTGCTCGGCGGCCACAGTAGATGTCAGTCCTGAATGCTCCCGGAGCTTGCGCAACTCGGCACCGAGGCGTTGCTGGCGCAGCGTGGGGGTGGTGCTGGGTGGCACTGAGGCCTCTCTCGTCAGCGGCGTTTCCCGTGGGTCACCCACACGAGGGAACTGGCAAGACTTTCTCTCGATCAATGTCAATTATTACATCGCTTTGCCTATGATGGTTCCTCGTCGCCCAACTGGCCTCGTCCCTAAGCCGGAAGCGCACCAGCCCAGGCACTGCCACCGCTGGACGGAGTCGTTGCGCGAATTCAAGTCCCCCCTCGTAGGAGCCGTTCATGGTCACCGTAACCCTGCCCGACACCTGGGTGTACGCCCTCCGACTGCCCCATGACCCCCGCGCCGCACGTGTCGCACGTATGACCGTGCGGGCCGCTCTCGGTGGGCATGGGCGGCATGAAGTGCTCGACGTGGTCGAGTTGTTGACCTCCGAGCTCGTCACCAATGCCTACCTGCACGCCAAAGGGCCGGCCTCACTGCGCTTGACCGCGCTCGAGGGAGGGCGGCTGCGAGTCGGGGTGTGGGATTCTCACCCCCACATTCCCGCTCCCTTCGACAGGCCTCCCGGTGAGCGCCTTCCGCCTGCCCCGGTCGACGCCGGCAGCGGACGCGGGCTGTGCCTCGTACAGCAGTACGCCGATTCGTGGGGCGGCTGGCCGCTCGGGGACGATCTGCTCGGGCGAGGGGCGGGAAAGTTGTTGTGGTTCGAAGTGGGTGGAGCGTCCGCTGGCACGGCGTCGGCGGGTTGACTGTTCTATGCCGCTCGCTCGGGCGAAGGCTGTGGTCCAGGACGAGCGGTGGATCAAGTTGAGCGTGTCGCCGACGCGTCCGGGGGAAGGCCCCGGAACGCCGTCACCGGACGCCACAGGCCGCTGAAGTCGCGGACTCCGAAGAGGCAGGCGAAGGACTCCTGGTCCCTCGTCAGGCCAAGGGGGGAGGGGCTGATTGCCGACGTCCAGGCCGTTTTGCCGCGCTCGAGGTTCGGGGTCCCCCGGCAACGGCCGCCGCACCACCTCTCAAGCCCCCACACCTCAGGGTGAGAGCAACGTTCCCTTCCAGTCACCCACAGCCACAGACCGGAAACGCGTCCTCCCTACCTTCGGGACTCATCACCGCTCATCCCCCCGAACCGCCCGAGCCCGGAGTCCGTGGAGGCGTCATGACAGCCCCTAGTCCCAGTACGGCCGCCGCAGTCCCCGCGCCCCCTCCCCGGGGTGGACGTTGGATCCAGCAGTGGGAACCCGAGGACGAGACCTTCTGGAAGGAGACCGGGGAGAAGATCGCCCGGCGGAATCTGCTCTTCTCCGTGCTGTCCGAGCACATCGGGTTCTCCGTGTGGACCCTGTGGTCCGTGCTCGTTCTCTTCATGGGGCCGGAGTACGGGCTCACCCCCGCCGACAAGTTCCTGCTGACGTCGATGGTCACGCTCGTCGGGGCCGTCGTCCGGGTGCCGTACACCTTCGCCGTCGCCGTGTTCGGCGGGCGGAACTGGACGATCATCTCGGCGGGCCTCCTGCTCATCCCCACCGTCGCCGCCTTCCTCGTCATGGAGCCGGGGACGTCCTTCGAAACCTTCCTGTGGGTCGGGCTGCTCGCCGGCATCGGTGGCGGGAACTTCGCGTCGAGCATGACCAACATCAACGCCTTCTTTCCGCTCAGGAAGAAGGGGTGGGCCCTCGGGCTCAACGCCGGCGGTGGCAACATCGGCGTGCCCGTCATCCAGCTCGTCGCCCTCGCGATCATCGGGGCCGGTGGCGGGCCGCGTGTGCTGCTCGGCGTCTACATTCCGCTGATCGTCGTCGCCGCCGTACTCGCCGCTCTGTTCATGGACAACATCGCCTCCGTCCGCAACGACACCGGCGCCGCCAAGGACGCCGCGAAGGACGCCCACACCTGGATCATGTCCTTCCTCTACGTCGGCACCTTCGGGTCGTTCATCGGGTACAGCTTCGCCTTCGGGCAGGTGCTGACCAACCAGTTCGGGCGTACGCCGCTCCAGGCCGCCTACCTCACCTTCATCGGGCCGCTGCTCGGCTCCCTCATCCGGCCCGTCGGCGGCTGGCTCGCCGACCGGTACGGCGGCGCGAAGATCACCCTCTACAACTACATCGGCATGGCCGTGGCCACCGCCGTCCTCGTCGTCGCCAGCATGCAGAAGTCGCTGCCGCTGTTCGTCTCCGTCTTCGTCGTGCTGTTCGTGCTCACCGGGCTCGGCAACGGGTCGACGTACAAGATGATCCCCGGGATCTTCCAGGCGAAGGCCCTGGCCAAGGGGATGGCGGGGGACGAGGCCGCGAGCTACGGGCGGCGGCTTTCCGGCGCCTCCATGGGGCTCATCGGGGCGGTCGGCGCGCTCGGTGGCGTCGGCATCAACCTCGCCTTCCGGCAGTCCTTCCTCTCCTACGGCTCCGGCACGGGCGCGTTCGTCGCCTTCCTCGCCTTCTACGCCGCCTGCTTCGTGGTCACCTGGGCCGTATACCTTCGCCGGTCGGCCACACAGGCCCCCGCGAAGGTTGCCACAGAGGCGAAGCCGCAGCTCAGCTATGCCGAGGTGTGACGTAACACCGGCGACATCAAGCCGAACCGAGCCTGTCACGCACCGTTGACAGGCTCGTTCGTCATGCGGCCCAGCTAGGAGAGCCATGTACGACGAACAGCAGCGACCGGAACACGGACCCCTGGCGGGATTCACCGTGGGTGTCACGGCCGCGCGCCGCGCCGACGAACTCGGGGCTCTCCTTCAGCGGCGCGGCGCCACCGTGCTCCACGCGCCCGCTCTGCGCATCGTGCCGCTGGCCGACGACGGTGAACTGCTCGCCGCCACCAAGGAGATCATCGGCCAGGTGCCCGACGTGGTCGTGGCCACGACCGCCATCGGGTTCCGGGGGTGGGTCGAGGCCGCCGACGGGTGGGGGGTCGGGGAGCAGTTGCTCGGGCGGTTGCGTGGGGTGGAACTGCTCGCTCGTGGGCCCAAGGTCAAGGGGGCGATCCGGGCCGCGGGGCTGACCGAGGAGTGGTCGCCGTCGAGCGAGTCCATGGCCGAGGTGCTCGACCGGTTGCTGGAGGAAGGTGTCGACGGGCGCCGTATCGCCGTACAGCTGCACGGGGAGCCGCTGCCAGGGTTCGTGGAGTCGTTGCGGGCCGGGGGAGCCGAGGTGGTTCCGGTGCCGGTGTACCGGTGGATGCCACCGGAGGACATCGGGCCCGTGGACCGGCTGCTCGACGCGACCGTCTCGCGCGGGCTTGACGCGCTCACCTTCACCAGCGCGCCCGCCGCGGCGTCGCTGCTGTCGCGGGCCGAAGTGCGGGGGTTGCTGGGCGAGTTGCTCGCCGCGCTCCATCATGACGTGCTGCCCGCGTGCGTCGGGCCGGTCACCGCGCTGCCGTTGCAGGCGCAGGGCGTCGACACGGTGCAGCCCGAGCGCTTCCGGCTCGGGCCGCTCGTACAGCTGCTGTGCCAGGAACTGCCGGGGCGGGCCCGGGCGTTGCCGATCGCCGGGCACCGGGTGGAGATCCGGGGGCATGCGGTGCTGGTGGACGGGGACCTGAAGCCGGTGCCGCCGGCGGGCATGTCGCTGCTGCGGGCGCTGTCGCGGCGGCCGGGGTGGGTGGTGGCGCGGGCCGAACTGCTGCGGGCGTTGCCGGGTGCCGGGCGTGATGAGCACGCTGTGGAGACTGCGATGGCCCGGTTGCGTACGGCGCTCGGGGCGCCGAAGTTGATCCAGACCGTGGTCAAGCGGGGGTACCGCCTGGCGCTGGATCCGGCGGCCGACGCCAAGTATGCCGACGCGTGACGGTCACGGAGTTCGCGGCAGCTTCAGCGACGGTCGTGCTCCATTGGTGGGAAGCAGTGGTCTTTCATGCCGGTGCCGTGGTCGTGGCTCCGGCCGCGGGCGGGCCAGGAGGACACGATCGTTGGCGACTGTGTCCCACCGGGGGCGGCAGCCGAAGGAGAGCGAACCGTGAGCCAGCAGCAGCCGAGTTTCGAACGCGACATCCGACCCCTGTTCCGGCCGAAGGACATCGAATCGATGTCGGCGGCTTTCGATCTGTCCTCCTATCAGGACGTGCGCGCCAACGCCGACAAGATCTACCAGGCGCTCTCGGAGGGCGAGATGCCCTGCGACGGAGCCTGGCCGGCCGAACAGGTGCAGGGATTCCACGCCTGGATGGAGGCCGGCTGCCCCGACTGAGCCGCTGAGCACAACGGCGGTACGAGGGGTTCCGGCCGCGCGAGCGGGCAGGCACTGTGGGAGAGGGAACGGTTCCCCTGTCCTAGGCGGTGACAGGCACATGGCACTGGGTACGGCCACGGCCCCCTACGAGCTGCGGTTCGACGCCGGGCGGATCTGTCTGGATCTCCTGGCCACCACCCACCCCGAGGAACGGCTCGACTCCCTGGAGCCGCTGCGCGCCTGGATCGTGGGCTGCGGGCTCGTCCCGGCGGGCACCCCGCTGGCCCACGCCGACGCCGCCTGGCTGGTGGACTTTCGTGAACTGCGGGGCCAGATCGGGCAGTTGGTGAGGGTCGGGTTCGCGGCGGACGGACGGCCGTACGACCTGGCGCTCGCCCGCGTCAACGAGATCGCCCGTACCCCGCCGCCCGCCCCGCGCGCCGTATGCGGCGAGGACGGCACCCTCGTACGGGAGCTGGCCGGTCCGCCCGCGTGCGAGGCGCTGCTAGCGGCCGTCGCCCGGGACGCGGTGGAACTGCTGACCGATCCCGTCGCGCGGGCCGCCATCCGGCAGTGCGAGGGTGACTCCTGCCCGATCGTGTACCTGGACACGTCCCGGGGACGCCGGAGGCGCTGGTGCTCCAGTGAGGTCTGCGGCAACCGGGAGCGGGTCGCCCGGCATCGCCGACGGGCCGCCCTCGCCCGAGCCTGAACGGCCATGAAGGACCCTGAAGGGCCTGCTAGTGTCCGGTGCGCACCTTCCGTTCCGTGATTTCTGAAGCCCGCTCGAAGTGATTTCGGCAACACCGTGTTTGTCTCTGGCGTCACACGGGCACCCAGGCGCCTCCGGCGATGTGTCGGAAATGCAAAGATCGCACGGTGGGAATGTGCTGCCATGTCCCTCTCGCCATGGCACGCAAGAGAAAACTGTCACCCAGGTTTGAACACGATGCGCCCTGCGCCCGTACCCGTGGACGAGCGACCGACTGGGGGAACCCCCGGACATCGGAGGTGGGCGTGCGCAAGGATTCCGTCGTGGCCAATGAACGTGGATCGAGGGCCCGGCATCGCATGTCCCAGCCCTCGGAGCCTGACGAGGAGCTGATGCGTGCCCTGTACCGCGAGCACGCCGGACCCCTCCTCGCGTATGTCCTGCGGCTGGTCGCCGGTGATCGCCAGCGAGCAGAGGACGTTGTGCAGGAGACGCTCATCCGTGCCTGGAAGAACGCCGGTCAGCTCAATCGGGCGACCGGATCGGTACGCCCCTGGCTGGTGACGGTCGCACGGCGCATCGTCATCGACGGCCACCGCAGCCGGCAGGCCCGGCCGCAGGAGGTCGATCCGTCGCCGCTGGAGGTCATCCCCGCGGAGGACGAGATCGACAAGGCGCTGTGGCTGATGACGCTGTCTGACGCGCTCGACGACCTGACCCCGGCCCACCGGGAGGTGCTCGTCGAGACGTATTTCAAGGGGCGTACCGTCAATGAGGCGGCCGAGACGCTCGGAATACCCAGCGGCACTGTCCGTTCCCGGGTGTTCTACGCCCTTCGATCGATGAAGCTGGCACTGGAGGAGCGGGGGGTGACGGCGTGATGAGTGTGTACGGGGGAATGCGAGGATTTGGTGCGGGTGGTCCGGGTGACACTGGACCCATGCAGGGATCTCCTGGCGCGAACGAGCACGAGACCGTCGGCGCCTACGCGCTCGGCATTCTCGACGACGCCGAGGCGACCGCATTCGAGGCCCATCTCGCCGGCTGCGAGTGGTGCGCCCAGCAGCTCGACGAGCTCGCCGGGATGGAGCCGATGCTGGCCGCGCTCGCGGACCTGCCGGGTGCCGGCAGTACGCCCGCGATCGGGGAGTCGCTGTCCGCGAAGCCCAGTCCGCGGCTGGTGGAGAAGCTGGTCGACGAGGTCTCGGAGCGCCGCGCGCTCAAGCGCCGCCGCAGCTTCTACATGATCGCCGCCGCGGCCGCGCTGATCATCGCCGGTCCGCTCGCCGTCGTCGCGGCCACCGGAGGCTCGGACAACGGCAACGACACCATGGCGACGGGACCCGCGCAGGCGGCCTTCCAGACCATGACGGACAAGACGACGGCGACGGACCCGGCGACCCATGTCACCGCCACGGTCGCCGTGGAGAAGAAGGCCTGGGGCACCCACGCGGTCCTCCAGCTCAAGAACGTCACCGGCCCGAAGAAGTGTTCGCTCATCGCCGTCGGCAAGAACGGCGAACGCGAGACGGTGACCTCCTGGTCCGTCCCGGACTGGGGCTACGGCATCGCGAACGCCAAGTCGGACGAGGCCAAGAACCCTCTCTACGTCCACGGCGGCGCCGCCTTCACCCCCAACCAGATCGACCACTTCGAGGTCATGACCTTCGACGGCAAGAAGCTCGTGGACGTCGACGCGTAGACAAACGGGCCTGTCCCTCGGGCAGGCCCGTAGCCTCCGTGGCCCCCCTTCGCGTACGGTTGACGGCTGCCCAGCACGTCAGAAGGGGGCCCGGTGGCCGCTCAGGCTCAACAATCTGCGGTCGGCTCGGTTCACGTCCACGATTCCGTACGGGACCGAGAGATCAGCGTCGAACAGGAACACCTGGACCGGGTGTACCGGCGGCTCGAGGAGAAGATCCACGAGGCCGAGTTCCTCATGAACGACGCGGCCCAGCGCGGCCACGTCGGCACGCCCGGTGCGCTCGCCGAGCGGGACGCGCAGGTCTTCCGGGCCGGTGTCCACCTCAACCGGCTCAACAACGAGTTCGAGGACTTCCTCTTCGGGCGGATCGACCTGCTCCTCGGCAAGGACGGGAAGAAGGGGCCCGACGGCGCCTACACGGCCGTAGAGCCCGCGGACGGTGCCGTGCGCGCCGACAACACCGCCGACATCGCCGAGACCCTGCACATCGGCCGCATCGGTGTCCTCGACGAGGACTACGCACCGCTGGTCATCGACTGGCGGGCGCCCGCCGCCGCGCCGTTCTACCGGTCCACTCCGGTCGATCCGGGCCGGGTCGTACGCCGCCGGGTCATCCGCTCCAAGGGGCGCCGCGTCCTCGGTGTCGAGGACGACCTGATGCGCCCCGAGCTGACCGCCCGCCTCGACGGCGACGAGTTGCCCGTCATCGGCGACGGCGCCCTGATGGCCGCCCTCGGCCAGGCCCGCACGCACACCATGCGGGACATCGTCGCCTCCATCCAGGCCGAGCAGGACCTGGTCATCCGCGCCCCCGCCGCCTCCGTGACGTACGTCGAGGGCGGGCCGGGCACGGGCAAGACGGCCGTGGCGCTGCACCGGGCCGCCTACCTCCTCTACCAGGACCGGCGGCGGTACTCGGGCGGCATCCTGATCGTCTCGCCGACCCCGCTGCTCGTGGCGTACACCGAGGGCGTGCTGCCCTCCCTCGGCGAGGAGGGCCAGGTCGCCATCCGGGCGATCGGCTCGCTCGTCGACGGCGTCGAGGCCAGGTTGTACGACTCCCCGTCGGTGGCCCGCGCCAAGGGGTCGTACCGCATGCTCAAGGTGCTGCGGAAGGCGGCCCGGGGCGCGCTGGAACTCGGCCCGTCCGGTCGTCGGGGCGCGTCCGGTGCCGGGCAGCTCGCCCTCGGCGGCACCGACGCGACGCCGCAGGCCCCCGCCGGCCCGCCCACCCGTCTCCGCGTCGTCGCCTTCGGGCGCCGTATCGAGCTGGAGTCGGCCGAGCTGGAGCGCATCCGGCGCAGCGCCCTCGGCGGCACCGCGCCCGTCAATCTGCTGCGTCCCCGGGCCCGCAAGCTGCTCCTGGACGCCCTGTGGGCGCAGTCCGGCGCGGCCGGCCGGCACTCGGACCCGGAGCTGGCCGCCGAGCTCAGGTCGTCGTTCGACGAGGACATCACCTTGGAGGACTCCTTCATCGAGTTCCTCGACGCCTGGTGGCCCGAGCTGACCCCGAAGGCCGTGCTCTCGGCGATGGCCGACGAACGCCGCCTCGGCCGCTGGGCCCGCCGGATCCTGAACCCCGGCGAGGTGCGCAGGGTCGCGCGGTCGCTTCGCCGGGACGGACACTCCGTGCACGACATCGCCATGCTGGACGAACTCGAGGCGATCCTCGGCTCCCCGGCCCGCCCGAAGAAGAAGCGCGAGCTGGACCCGCTGGACCAGCTCACCGGCCTCGAGGAGCTGATGCCGGTCCGCGAGGAGTCGCAGCGCGAGCGGGCCGAGCGGCTCGCGCAGGAACGCACCGAGTACGCGCACGTCATCGTCGACGAGGCGCAGGACCTCACGCCGATGCAGTGGCGCATGGTCGGCCGTCGCGGCCGGCACGCCACATGGACGGTCGTCGGCGACCCGGCCCAGTCCTCCTGGTCCGACCCGGACGAGGCGGCCGAGGCGAGGGACGAGGCCCTGGGCACGCGACCGCGCCGCCGCTTCCAGCTCACCGTGAACTACCGCAACCCGGCCGAGATCGCCGAGCTGGCCGCCAAGGTGCTCGCCCTCGCCATGCCCGGCTCGAAGTCCCCGTCGGCCGTACGCTCCACCGGGGTCGAGCCGCACTTCAGCGCCGTTCGGGAGTCGCTGGAGAAGACCGTGCGCGCGGAGGCCGAGCGACTGCTCGACCTGGTCGACGGCACGGTCGGCGTGGTCGTCGCCATGAACCGGCGCGCGGAGGCCGCCCGCTGGCTCGCCGGGCTCGGCGACCGGGTGGTGGCGCTCGGCAGCCTGGAGGCGAAGGGTCTGGAGTACGACGCGACGGTCGTCGTCTCGCCCGCGGAGATCGCCGACGAGTCACCGGCCGGCCTGCGGGTGCTGTACGTCGCGCTGACCCGGGCGACGCAGCAGCTGACGGTCGTGTCGGGCGAGCGGGACGAGCCGGACGCCGCCGGAGTGCCGGATCTGCTGAGGGATTGATTCAAGTGAACCGGCCGTACGGGAATGGCCTTACGGGATCCGTTTGTTAGCCTGGCTGTGACACCGGCTCGATCCAAGCCCCCGGGCCCAACCTTAGTCGCTGCGAGCGACCACTTGCCGCGAGGCGAGCATGGCGGGTCGGTGTCTTGAACACAGGGGAGAGGCCCACGTCATGTGTGATGTGGGCCTCTTTCCTTGCCTGATCCACTCTCGTATGGTGGAAACAGTTTTCCGAAAACTGTACCTGTGCGTACCTGTTCGTGAACAAAACGTCCGCAATCCGGGGCGGCTACCACGTACTCGGGGGTAGGTGCGACGATCGGACGGCACAACTCGCGACACGGTGAAAGCAGAGGAAGTCGGCCATGGCAACGGCGCCCAGCGTCTCCTACTCGATGACCATCCGGCTGGAGGTGCCCGCGAGCGGAACCGCCGTCTCGCAGCTCACCACCGCCGTGGAGTCCTCCGGAGGCTCGGTGACCGGCCTCGACGTCACCGCGTCCGGTCACGAGAAGCTCCGAATCGACGTCACGATCGCGGCCACCTCGACCGCCCACGCCGACGAGATCGTGAGCAAGCTCCGCGGCATCGAGGGCGTCACCCTCGGCAAGGTCTCCGACCGTACGTTCCTCATGCACCTCGGCGGCAAGATCGAGATGCAATCCAAGCATCCCATCCGCAACCGTGACGACCTGTCCATGGTCTACACGCCGGGTGTGGCCCGCGTCTGCATGGCGATCGCCGAGAACCCCGAGGACGCCCGCCGCCTCACGATCAAGCGCAACTCCGTTGCGGTCGTGACGGACGGCTCCGCGGTTCTGGGCCTCGGCAACATCGGCCCCAAGGCCGCGCTGCCCGTCATGGAGGGCAAGGCGGCCCTCTTCAAGCGGTTCGCCGGCATCGACGCCTGGCCGCTCTGCCTCGACACCCAGGACACCGACGCGATCGTCGAGATCGTCAAGGCGATCGCCCCCGGGTTCGCCGGTATCAACCTCGAGGACATCTCCGCGCCCCGCTGCTTCGAGATCGAGGCGCGGCTGCGCGAGGCCCTCGACATCCCCGTCTTCCACGACGACCAGCACGGCACCGCGATCGTCGTCCTCGCCGCCCTGAAGAACGCACTTCGCGTCACGGGCAAGGCAATTGAGAACATCCGGGTCGTGATGTCCGGCGCCGGCGCGGCCGGTACGGCCATCCTCAGGCTGCTGCTCGCCGCGGGCGTCAAGAACGCCGTCGTCGCCGACATCCACGGCGTCGTGCACGCCGGCCGCGAGGACCTGGTGGGCGCCGCCGCCGACTCGCCGCTGCGCTGGATCGCCGGCAACACCAACCACGAGGGCCTGACCGGCACGCTCAAGGAAGCCGTGCGCGGAGCGGACGTCTTCATCGGCGTCTCGGCGCCGAACGTCCTCGACGGCGACGACGTGGCCGCCATGGCCGAGGACGCCATCGTGTTCGCGCTCGCGAACCCGGACCCCGAGGTCGACCCGGCAATCGCCCGTCAGACGGCGGCGGTTGTGGCCACCGGCCGCTCCGACTTCCCCAACCAGATCAATAACGTACTGGTGTTCCCGGGCGTCTTCCGCGGCCTTCTCGACGCCCAGTCCCGTACGGTCAACACGGAGATGATGCTCGCCGCCGCGCAGGCCCTGGCCGACGTGGTGAGCGAGGACGAGCTGAACCCGAACTACATCGTGCCGAGCGTCTTCAACGACAAGGTCGCCGGAGCGGTCGCGGGTGCGGTGCGCGAGGCCGCCAAGGCGGCCGGGGCGGCGTCCTAGCCGTCACGGACTGTGCAGGGGCTGTGAGGATCGACACGGCAGCCCCCGCACCGGCGCGTCGTGGAACCGCGCGCCGCCGGGCACCCTCTATGGTGACGGCCAGGCTCAGGCCTTTCGTGTGACTCCCAAGGGTGTTCTCACGACTGCTGCGGGTGCCGGATTGGCTTTCCCGCCGCAGGTAGGGGCAGGATGCGTGACAGGGCGCAAAGGTCCTACGAGGGACCCGGGTCCGGGAACTGTCCGAGGACCCTGGCAGCATCGGCTTGGCCGTGCCCATCATGCGGCTCCGCCGCGTGGCACGCCTCAACGGCAAGAAGAACACGGGAGTAACAAAATGAACCGCAGTGAGCTGGTGGCCGCGCTGGCCGACCGCGCCGAGGTGACCCGCAAGGACGCCGACGCCGTGCTGGCCGCGTTCGCCGAGGTCGTCGGCGACATCGTCTCCAAGGGCGACGAGAAGGTCACCATCCCCGGCTTCCTGACCTTCGAGCGCACCCACCGTGCCGCTCGCACCGCGCGCAACCCGCAGACCGGCGAGCCGATCAACATCCCGGCCGGCTACAGCGTGAAGGTCTCCGCGGGCTCGAAGCTGAAGGAATCGGCCAAGGGTAAGTAAGCGCTCCGCTTCGGGCGTCGAGGGCAGCTGCCAGTCCCTTGTGGCTGGTCGCGCCCACGCGGCGGAGCCGCAGATTGACACTGCCCCGTGCCCCTTGGGGCGCTGCCCAGCGAGGGCGTGAAGAAGTACCGCCGTCGAGGGGCGTGAAGAAAAGCCGATGGGGCGGTCACCCGGGTCCGGGTGGCCGCCCCATCGGCGTACCGACGACCTACCCGAGCGCCTTGCCCGGCAGTTCCACCTTCGCGCCCAGCTCCACGAGCTTCTCCATGAAGTTCTCGTAGCCGCGGTTGATCAGTTCGATGCCGTGGACGCGGGACGTGCCCTGGGCCGCCAGGGCAGCGATGAGGTACGAGAAGCCGCCGCGGAGGTCCGGGATGACCAGGTCGGCGCCCTGCAGGCGGGTGGGGCCCGAGACGACCGCCGAGTGCAGGAAGTTGCGCTGGCCGAAGCGGCAGTCGGAGCCGCCGAGGCACTCGCGGTAGAGCTGGATGTGCGCGCCCATCTGGTTGAGCGCGGAGGTGAAGCCGAGACGGGACTCGTACACCGTCTCGTGGATGATCGACAGGCCCGTCGCCTGGGTCAGGGCGACCACCAGCGGCTGCTGCCAGTCGGTCTGGAAGCCGGGGTGCACGTCCGTCTCCAGCGCGATGGACTTCAGCTGGCCGCCGGGGTGCCAGAAGCGGATGCCCTCGTCGTCGATCTCGAAGGCGCCGCCCACCTTCCGGTAGGTGTTGAGGAACGTCATCATCGAGCGCTGCTGGGCGCCGCGGACGTAGATGTTGCCCTCGGTCGCCAGCGCCGCCGACGCCCAGGACGCGGCCTCCAACCGGTCCGGCAGGGCACGGTGGGCATAGCCGCCGAGCTTGTCCACGCCGGTGATGCGGATCGTGCGGTCGGTGTCCATCGCGATGATCGCGCCCATCTTCTGCAGAACGCAGATGAGGTCCTCGATCTCCGGCTCGACGGCCGCGTTGGACAACTCCGTGACGCCCTCGGCCAGTACGGCCGTCAGCAGCACCTGCTCGGTCGCGCCCACGGACGGGTACGGCAGTCGGATCTTCGTGCCCCGCAGGCCCTTCGGCGCCTCCAGGTACTGCCCGTCGGCCCGCTTCTCGATGGTCGCGCCGAACTGCCGCAGCACGTCGAAGTGGAAGTCGATCGGCCGGCCGCCGATGTCGCAGCCGCCCAGACCCGGGATGAACGCGTGCCCGAGACGGTGCAGAAGAGGGCCGCAGAACAGGATCGGGATCCGGCTCGAACCCGCGTGGGCATCGATGTCAGCGACGTTCGCGCTCTCCACGTGCGTGGGATCCAGGACCAGTTCGCCCGGCTCCTCGCCCGGACGGACCGTCACCCCGTGCAGCTGCAGCAGGCCGCGTACGACACGGACGTCACGAATGTCCGGAACGTTGCGCAGTCGGCTCGGCCCACTGCCCAGCAGCGCGGCGACCATGGCCTTCGGTACGAGGTTCTTCGCACCGCGGACCCGGATCTCGCCCTCCAGCGGGGTTCCGCCGTGGACAAGCAGTACGTCGTCAGAGCCGTTGACGGTCATGAATCTCGCGTTCCGTGGAGTGGGGCAGGACCAGAGAGAGACAGAGTAATCGCCGCCGACCCCCCTGCCGTAAGCCCAAGTGCGGTCCAGCTACGTCATAGCTGTGTCACAACACGAACCGTTCCGTTTCGGGCACATGGGGTCACTGCCCGCGCCGTGCGCCGGTACCGCATTCTTGGGCCCTCCCGTCTCCCGCCACCACTCTCATACGTGGCCTTACCAGGCCGCCCCTTCAAATCAAGCTGCATTCACTCGCGTACCCGTATTGGCTCCCCCATCCGCGGGAAGATGCGGGATCATGTCTGGCATGACCGAGGTGTCCTCGCTCACAGGGCGGTTGCTCGTGGCAACGCCCGCCCTGGCGGACCCGAACTTCGACCGTGCGGTGGTGCTCCTTCTCGACCACGACGAGGAGGGCTCCCTCGGTGTCGTCCTCAACCGTCCGACCCCGGTGGACGTGAGCGACATCCTGGAGGCCTGGGCCGACCTCGCAGGCGAGCCCGGCGTCGTCTTCCAGGGCGGCCCGGTGTCACTGGACTCGGCGCTCGGTGTCGCGGTCATCCCCGGCGGGACGTCCGGCGACCGGGCCCCGCTCGGCTGGCGCCGGGTGCACGGCGCGATCGGCCTCGTGGACCTGGAGGCCCCGCCCGAACTGCTCGCCTCGGCCCTCGGCTCCCTGAGAATCTTCGCCGGATACGCCGGCTGGGGCCCCGGCCAGCTGGAGGACGAGCTGGTGGACGGCGCCTGGTATGTCGTCGAGTCCGAGCCCGGGGACGTTTCGTCGCCGTCCCCGGAGCGGTTGTGGCGGGAGGTGCTGCGCCGTCAGCGCAACGAGCTCGCGATGGTGGCCACGTATCCGGACGACCCTTCGCTCAACTGATACCGGTGAGCTTCAGTACCCTTGGCGGTATGAGCACTCTCGAGCCCGAGCGCGGGACTGGTACGGGAACCCTCGTAGAGCCGGCGCCACAGGTGTCCCACGGCGACGGCGATCACGAGCGCTTCGCCCACTACGTCCAGAAGGACAAGATCATGGCGAGCGCCCTCGACGGGACCCCCGTCGTGGCGCTGTGCGGCAAGGTGTGGGTGCCCGGCCGCGACCCGAAGAAGTACCCCGTGTGCCCCATGTGCAAGGAGATCTACGAGTCCATGGGCAGCGGTGGCGACGAGGGCAAGGACAAGGGCAAGAAGTAACCCCCTCCCTTCCCGGCCGAGACTCGCAGGGCCCCCGAGCACGCTTTGGCGTGTTCCGGGGGCCTTTGTGTGTCCGCCGGTCACAGAGTGGTGGAGACCTCTTGTCAGCATGTTCCTGTGGTCCATAGCCTCCATGGTGTTGTGCAGAGCGAAATCACCATTGCGTATGTTGCAACGCACGGCCTGCTGCGTCGGCAGAGGGAGGGGGAGGAGCTGTGCGCCTCGTGAATCTTGTGCGCGGCTTTTCACGGCCCGGATCACGTTCCTGATCACGTTCCTGGTGGCCCCGGATCGCCTTCTCGCTGCCCTTCACGATCCCGATGTCGCGGGTGTTCAGACGCTTTTCTCGCTCGTCTTCCCGGGCAAGTCTTCTTCGTACTCGTACAGCGACGACTGGTCTTCGGACCGGGCGGAGCGGTTAAGGACTGACGTGGTGGAACTGATTCCCGCGCCCGAGCGCATCCACTGGAACCAGCCCGGTTACGGGCGCTTGGACGAGAAGACGCGATTGGAGACGGGGCCCGGCACCGAGGGCGTCGCGCACTGGCTGCGAGCGGCGGTCGGTGCGGCGACCGGTTTCCCGCTTCCGGAGAGCGGCGACTCCCCCTTCCGTATCGTGCTGGGCATCGAGCCTGAACTGTCCTCGGAGGGCTACCGCGTCGTCATCGACGGCTCCGGCGTCCTGATTCGGGGCGGCAGCGCGGCCGGCGTCTTCTGGGGCGCGCAGACCTTCCGGCAGCTGCTCGGACCCGACGCGTTCCGGCGGGCTCCCGTACGCGAGGGGCAGGACTGGGACCTGCCCGAGATCACCGTCGAAGACAGCCCCCGCTTCCGCTGGCGCGGCCTCATGCTCGACGTCGCGCGGCACTTCATGCCCAAGGACGGCGTCCTGCGTTACCTGGACCTGATGGCCGCGCACAAACTCAACGTCTTCCACTTCCATCTGACGGACGACCAGGGCTGGCGCGTCGAGATCAAGCGGTACCCGAAGCTCACCGAGACCGGATCCTGGCGGGCGCGGACGAAATTCGGTCACCGGGCCTCGCCGCTGTGGGAGGAGAAGCCGCACGGGGGCTTCTACACCCAGGACGACATCCGGGAGATCGTCGCCTACGCCGCCGAGCGGCATATCACCGTCGTCCCCGAAATCGACGTACCGGGACACTCGCAGGCCGCCATCGCCGCGTATCCGGAACTCGGCAACACCGACGTCATCGACACAACCGCCCTCTCCGTCTGGGACAACTGGGGGATCTCTCCGAACGTACTCGCCCCCACTGACAACACCCTGCGCTTCTACGAAGGGGTCTTCGAGGAACTACTGGACCTGTTCCCCTCGGAGTTCGTTCACGTCGGCGGTGACGAATGCCTCAAGGACCAGTGGAAGCAGTCGCCCACGGCACAGGCCCGTATCCGCGAACTCGGCCTGGCCGACGAGGACGAGTTGCAGTCCTGGTTCATCGCGCACTTCGACCAGTGGCTCACCGCGCGCGGGCGCAGGCTCATCGGCTGGGACGAGATCCTGGAGGGCGGGCTGGCCAAGGGCGCCGCTGTGTCGTCCTGGCGTGGCTACGGGGGCGGGGTCGCCGCCGCACGGGCCGGGCACGACGTCGTCATGTGCCCCGAGCAGTACGTCTACCTGGACTACCGGCAGGCCGCCGGCGAGGACGAACCCGTACCGATCGCTTTCGTACGCACCCTGGAGGACGTGTACCGGTTCGAACCGGTTCCGTCCGAGCTGGACGAGGCGCAGGCCCGTCATGTGCTGGGCGCGCAGGCCAACGTGTGGACCGAGGTGATGGAGGATCACGCGCGCGTGGACTACCAGACGTTCCCCAGGCTGGCCGCGTTCGCCGAGGTGGCCTGGAGCCGCCTGCCCGCCCCCGCCGAACGGGACTTCGCGGAGTTCGAGGCGAGGATGGCCGTCCATTACCGGCGACTTGACGCCCTGGGCGTGGCCTACCGCCCGCCCGCCGGGCCCCGGCCCTGGCAGCGCCGCCCGGGAGTGCCCGGCCGCCCGCTCGACGGGCCGCCCCCGAACCGCTGACCGCTCGCGAGCCGCTGCCCCCCTCGCGCGCGTGCCGACCGAGCACGTACCGGAAAAAGGCTCCGAACGTCACCGACGAGTGTCAATCGGTACACATCGGTGAAGGCGTACGAAATCGGACCATCTCCCTGGTGAGGCGGGCGAATGCCTCCTAGCGGACCCCCGCGTTCAGCCCTTGCGAAGATGTGCCAGAGTTGCCACGTCCGCCCTGTCAGCACGTACCGTACGGCAGCAACAGGTGGGACCAGGTGGGGCAGCGGGAAGGGGCAGCCGGTTTTGACCACGCACGCACCGCAGGCGGCGCAGGCCGTCACGCTGCCCACGACACTGGACGAGGCCGTGGCGGCACTCATCGCCATGCCCGCCGCTGTCCCCGTGGCGGGCGGCACCGACCTGATGGCCTCGGTCAACTCCGGACAGCTCAGGCCCGCCGCCCTGGTGGGCCTCGGGCGCATCAGCGAGATCCGCGGCTGGCAGTACCAGGACGGGCACGCGCTCCTCGGTGCCGGTCTCACGCACGCGCGCATGGGGCGCCCCGACTTCGCGGCCCTGATCCCGGCGCTTGCCGCCGCCGCCCGCGCCGCGGGACCGCCGCACATCCGCAACGCGGGCACCCTGGGCGGCAACATCGCCTCGGCCGCGCCCGCCGGCGACGCGCTCCCCGTGCTGGCCGCACTGGAGGCGACGCTGATCATCGCGGGCTCCGACGACGCCCGCCGGGAGATCCCGGTGTCGCACCTGCTCGCGGGCGTGGACATGCTGCGCGGCGGCGAACTCATCGGCTTCGTGCGCGTGCCGCTGCTGCACGCCCCGCAGGTCTTCCTGAAGGCCACCGGACGCACCGGTCCCGGCCGCTCGATCGCCTCCGTGGCGCTCGTCCTCGACCCCGCCCGGCGCGGAGTGCGGTGCGCCGTCGGAGCCATAGCGCCGATGCCGCTCAGGCCACTGGACGCCGAGCAGTGGGTCGCCCAGCTCATCGACTGGGACAACGACCGCGCGATCGTCCCCGAGGCGCTGAACGCCTTCGGTGAGTACGTCGCCGCGGCCTGCATCCCCGACCTGGCCCCGGAGCCGGACGGCTCGGTGCCACAGCTGCCGCCCGCCGTACTGCACCTGCGGCGCACCGTCGCCGCGCTGGCCCGACGAGCACTGGGGAGGGCGCTGTCGTGACCGACGACCAGCACGGAGAGGGCGCGCCCCAGGGCGGCGGCCGCTGGGATCCGCTGCCCCACGGCGACTACGACGACGGCGCGACCGCGTTCGTGAAACTCCCCGAAGGGGGTATCGACGCCCTCCTCGCCGCGCCCGGCCACGGATACGTGCCGCCGCCGATAACGGTGTCTCCCGCGACCGCCGCCGGCACGGACCCGGCGGCCACGGGCAGCTGGACGATGCCGCCGACCGGCAACACCCGGTGGCCCGACCCGAACGGTGTGCCCCAGGACGCGGGCGCGGACGACCGGTTCACGTACAACCCGGCCGCCACCCAGCAGTGGGCCTACGAGGAGCCGCCGGTACCGGCGCCCGGCCACGACGTGACCGGTCAGTGGTCCATCCCTGTGGCGGGCGGCGACCTTCCGGACGAATCGGGCGAGTTCACGACGTCGTCCCTCGTCGAGCAGTGGGGCGGCACCCCGCCGGCGACCCTCCCCGGCGGCGCCGCCGCGCCCTGGGCGACGGAGCCCGCGGGACAGTCCTGGGGCGGGCAGCCGACGGCGCCCGCGCCCGCCGAGGAGCACCCGGCGGGCCCCGCGCGGGACGCCGTACGGGAGAACTTCGCGCGGACCGGGGCGTATCCGGACAGCCCGCAGTCGTACGGCGCGGGGGTCCCCGGCGCGGGCGGCCAGGACCCGCGCGTCGCGCACGGCGCCCGGCCGGACGCGCCGGAAGCCCCCGCACCGCGGTACGCGCACAAGGCGGACGGGACCTCCGCGCCGGCCGAGGCGGCTGGTCCGGCGGAGGCCGCCGAGACCGCGCATGGTGCCGCTGAGGCCCCTGAGGGCCTCGCTGACCCCCCCGCCGGTCCCGAGGCGACCACTGATGCCGACGGCGGTCCGGAAGGCGCCGAGACGGCCACCACGGGTGACGACTCCGGGACTTCACCCCAACCGGCCGCCGCCCTGCACGAAGACCACCCCCTCGCCTCCTACGTCCTGCGCGTCAACGGTGCCGACCGCCCCGTCTCCGACGCGTGGATCGGCGAGTCGCTGCTCTACGTCCTGCGCGAGCGGCTCGGCCTCGCGGGGGCCAAGGACGGCTGCTCGCAGGGCGAGTGCGGCGCCTGCAACATCCAGGTCGACGGCCGGCTCGTCGCCTCCTGCCTGGTGCCCGCGGTCACCGCGGCCGGCAGCGAGGTCCGTACGGTCGAGGGCCTCGCCGTCGACGGACAGCCCTCGGACGTGCAGCGGGCCCTCGCCAAGTGCGGGGCGGTGCAGTGCGGTTTCTGCGTGCCCGGCATGGCGATGACCATGCACGACCTGCTGGAGGGCAACCCGGCACCGACCGAACTGGAGGCCCGCCAGGCCCTGTGCGGCAACCTGTGCCGCTGCTCCGGCTACCGGGGCGTCCTGAACGCCGTCCAGGAGGTCGTCGCCGAACGTGAGGCACACGCCTCCGCCGACGTCGAGTCGGACGCGGACGCGGCACGTATTCCTCACCAGGCGGGCCCGGGCACCGGCGGCGTCAACCCCTCGGCGTTCGAGGCGTCCGGCCCGCCGGTGCGGCACGACCAGGTCCCGCACGAGCAGCCGTACGACCAGTCCTACGGCCAGGACGGAGGCCAGGCGTGAGCAACGAGACCGCCACCGCGACCACCACCGCGCCGGAGGCCGCCCCCGCCCCCGAACAGCTGCCGCACGGCCTCGGCGCCTCCCTGCCGCCGGCCGACGCCCGCGCCAAGACCGAGGGCACGTTCCCCTACGCGGCCGACCTGTGGGCCGAGGGCCTGCTGTGGGCGGCCGTCCTGCGCTCACCGCACCCGCACGCGCGCATCGTCTCCATCGACACCACCCACGCGCGCGAGATGCCCGGCGTACGGGCCGTCGTCACGCACGAGGACGTGCCCGGCACCCCGCGCCACGGCCGCGGCACGCCCGACCGGCCGGTGTTCGCGTCCGAGGTCGTGCGCCACCACGGCGAGCCCATCGCCGCCGTCGCCGCCGATCACCCGGACACCGCGCGGATGGCCGCCGCCGCCGTCATCGTCGAGTACGAAGTACTCGACCCGGTGACCGACCCGGAGCAGTCCTTCGAGGCCGAGCCCCTGCACCCCGACGGCAATCTGATCCGGCACATCCCGCTGCGCCACGGCGACCCGGACGCGGCCGGTGACATCGTCGTCGAGGGCCAGTACCGCATCGGCCGCCAGGACCCCGCCCCCATCGGCGCCGAGGCGGGCCTTGCGGTGCCGCGACCCGACGGCGGCGTCGAGCTCTACACGGCGTCCACCGACCCGCACACCGACCGCAACACCGCCGCGGCCTGCTTCGGCCTGTCCTCCGATCAGGTGAAGATCGTCGTCACCGGTGTGCCCGGCGCCACGGCCGACCGTGAGGACCAGGGCTTCCAGCTCCCGCTCGGACTGCTCGCCCTCAAGACCGGTTGCCCGGTGAAACTGACGGCCACGCGCGAGGAGTCCTTCCTCGGCCACGCCCACCGGCACCCCACCCTCCTGCGCTACCGTCACCACGCCGACGCCGAGGGCAGGCTCGTCAAGGTCGAGGCGCAGATCCTCCTCGACGCGGGCCCGTACGCCGACACCTCCGCCGAGTCCCTGGCCGCCGCGGTCTCCTTCGCCTGCGGGCCGTACGTCGTCCCGAACGCCTTCATCGAGGGCTGGGCCGTACGCACCAACAACCCGCCCTCCGGCCATGTGCGCGGCGAGGGCGCCATGCAGGTGTGCGCCGCCTACGAGGCGCAGATGGACAAGCTCGCCAAGAAGCTAGGCCTCGACCCGGCGGAACTGCGCCTGCGCAACGCGCTCGCCACCGGTGACGTCCTGCCGATCGGCCAGACGGTGACCTGCCCGGCGCCGGTCGCCGAACTCCTGACGGCCGTACGGGACTTCCCGCTCCCGGCGCTGCCCAAGGACACCCCCGAGGACGAGTGGCTGCTGCCCGGCGGCCCCGAGGGAGCGGGCGAACCGGGCGCGGTGCGCCGGGGTGTGGGCTACGGCCTGGGCATGGTGCACATGCTCGGTGCGGAGGGCGCGGACGAGGTCTCGACGGCGACGGTCAAGGTCCACGACGGCGTCGCGACCGTGCTGTGCGCGGCCGTGGAGACCGGCCAGGGCTTCACCACGCTCGCCCGGCAGATCGTCCAGGAGACCCTCGGTATCGACGAGGTCCACGTGGCCCCGGTCGACACCGACCAGCCGCCGGCCGGCGCGGGCTGCCGTGGCCGCCACACCTGGGTGTCCGGCGGTGCGGTGGAGCGGGCGGCGAAGATGGTCCGCACACAGCTCCTGCAGCCCCTGGCGCACAAGTTCGGCATGTCCACCGAGCTGCTGCAGATCACCGACGGCAAGATCACGTCGTACGACGGTGTGCTGTCGACGACCGTGACCGAGGCGATGGACGGCAAGGAACTGTGGGCCACGGCCCAGTGCCGCCCGCATCCGACCGAGCCGCTCGACGACTCCGGCCAGGGCGACGCGTTCGTCGGCCTCGCGTTCTGCGCGGTCCGCGCGGTCGTGGACGTGGACATCGAACTGGGTTCGGTACGGGTCGTGGAACTGGCCGTCGCCCAGGACGTCGGCCGGGTCCTCAACCCGGACCAGCTCGCCGCCCGGATCGAGGCGGGCGTCACCCAGGGCGTCGGCATCGCGCTCACGGAGAACCTGCGCACCCCGCGCGGCCTGATCCGGCACCCCGACCTCACGGGTTACTCGCTCCCGACGGCCCTGGACGCGCCGGACATCCGGATCGTGAAGCTGGTCGAGGAACGGGACGTGGTCGCCCCCTTCGGCGCCAAGTCGGTCAGCGCGGTACCGGTGGTGACCTCACCGGCGGCCGTCGCCTCGGCCGTACGGGCCGCGACGGGCCGCCCGGTCAACCGGCTCCCGATCCGGCCGCAGGCGGCGGTGGTGACGGACTGGTGAGCACGCCGCAGGAGCCGGACCACCCGGACCGCTACGAACCCGCGCCCGGCGTAGGCAAGTTGCTGCTGTGGATCCTGCTGTTCGTGCTCGCCGCGGTCGTCGTGGTGCTGGGCGGCATCTACTTCACGTGAGGTACGTCTCCTGAGTCACGGAGACGCGATTCTGGCCGCGGCGCAACGGCTGCGGGGTTCTCGGCGTCTTCAGGCACGGGGCGTTGTCAGTGGGGCGGCGTAGTGTTCCGGTCAGTGGGGGAACCGGCCGTTGCCGACGCGACACGGGTCGGAGCGACGCCCTCCAGGGACCGTTTGCTGCACCGATCACTGCCCGGAACTCACCGACGCACTGCTGTACCACTGAAATCGCGGGGGAAGCGATGAGCACGACCGACGCCGCAGTCGCGGCGATCACGCTGACCGAGGACGAGCTCGGTCCGTACGTCACGCACGGGCCCACGCGCGGACTGCTGACCGGGCCCGGACTGCCCGGCGACAGCGGCCTGTTGACGTTCGCGCCGCTGCGCACGTCGGGACTGCGCACGCTCGCGGACGTCACCGAGGGACCCGCCCGCCTCGCGGAGGAGCTGCGGGACCGGCTGGTGATAGGGCAGTTGCTGGCGCCCGCCGGCATGCGGGCCGAGTCCATCCTGCTCGACGGCAGCACGGGCGAGATCAGAACGACCTCACTCCTGTTCCCGACGCACAGTCGCCCGCTCGCGCCGTCGCTGGAGGTGCTGCTGCGCTTCGCCGCGGTGACGGAGGAACTGGCCGGTCTGCGCGGCCGGTTCGCCTCCTTCGCGGGGCGGTACGGCGCGAAGACGGTGGCCGAGGTGTCCCGGCAGCTCCTCGCGCTGTTCGAGGAGGGCACGGGTGGGCAGGTCCCGCCGTTCTGGAAGGCGGCCGCGCTGATCCGTCCGCTGACCCTGATCGCCGGCCCTGGCACGGACTCCGGCCTCACCCTGGACCTGCCTGCACGTCTCCTGGACCAGGAGTTCGGCTCCGGTCGGGTGGCCCGCTTCGAGGACGTCGACTTTCCGGCCGGGCTCACGCACGAGCCGACGCGGCGCTTCCTGCGGGAGACGGGGCTACCGGAGAACGCGGGGCTGTTCCACACCGACACGGACGTGCCGCTGCCGACGCTGACGGAGTACTACACGGACGAGCGGGCCGGTGAGTATCCCCTGGACGTGCTCCCCGCCCACGCGGACCGTCTGATACGCCTCGGCTATCTGGTCGAGGACAACAGCCTGGTGGTCGACGGCACGACGGGCACGGTCCTCAACTTCAGCGAGCCCGAGGCAACACTGGAGCCCCTCAACACGGACGTCTCCACACTCGCCTTCACGCTCTGGCTCCTCCACCACGAACGCAGGATCGACGAGCACCTGGGCCACGAACTCACGACGGAGGCCTACGACCAGCTGGCCGCCACGATGATCGAGGTCCTGACCACGATCGACCCGACGGCCACCACGTCCGACGCACCCTGGCACTACTGGACGGAACTGTTCCAGGACGAGGCGGGCGGCGTGCTCTGAAGCACACCGCCCGCGAAAGAGGCCGTGGCGGGAATCGAACCCACGTAACTTGCTTTGCAGGTTCGTCCGGGCTGGTCAGGGCATGATCCAAGGGCGTTCGCGCGCGTTCAATCTCGTACGGACGTTGTGATCAATGGGGCAGCTGGAACGGCTCCGGACGGCCGCGTACGGCGGTGAATGAGACGGAAGCTGAGACGGGCGGCCCGTCGCGTAGCTTCGCTGTGTGCTGGCACTTCTCGACCTGGACAGCACCTTGATCGACCGCCGTGGGGGCCTTGAGGACTGGGCCCGCGGCTTTGTGCGCCAGCGGCGCCTGCCCCGTGAGGCGGAGTCCGCCCTCTGCGATCGGCTCCGGTCGCGGGCTTACCCCGCAGAGTTCGTACACCTGCGGGAGACACTCGGGCTCAGCGACGATCCAGACGACCTCTGGCGTGGGTACGTCGAAGGTATCGCCTGGTCGGTCCGTTGCTTCCCGGGGGTTCGGGAGAGCCTCGAAGCGTTGCGCGGTGCAGGGTGGAATCTCGGTGTCGCGACGAACGGCGCGGGGGACATCCAACGGGCCAAGCTCGCCGCGACCGGACTCACGTCACTCTTTGACGGGATCTGCGTCTCAGAGGAGACCGGCGCCCGGAAACCGGCGTACGACCACTTCGAGGTCGCCGCCTCACTGTGCGGCACCCGGCTGAGCACGGATGGGTGGATGGTGGGGGACGGCTCTGAGACGGATATCGAAGGGGGTCGCGCGGCGGGACTGCGTACGGCTTGGGTGGCCAACGGCCGGACGTGGACCGATGGCCTCCGTGGTCCCGACATCGTGGTATGGGGCGTCACAGAAGCCATCGAGGCAATGCGAGCGGCGGCAGCCCAGTACTGCAGCCGCAGATCTTCGAGTTGGTGACAGAACCTGATCGTTTCGCGCTTGGTGGCAGCGTCAGGCATGCTCCGCAGGCCGCTGTTCCGCATCACGCCTCCGAGGCAGCGACCGCTTCCGACCGGACGCGATCGGCCGCTCAGGAAGTGAGGCTGTAGTACTGGGGTCAGGCTTGCTGGTGCTCGTTTCATAGCCAGCCGCGTCGGGTGGCATTGAGGCCGGCCTGGAAGCGGGTGGAGGCGCCGAGTTGGCACATGAGTTGGTGGACGCGACGCTGGGTAGTCCGCTCGCTCCAGCCTTGGGCGCGCGCGATGGCCGTGTCGGTGAGGCCGGAGGCGAGCAGAGCAAGCAGGGACCGAGTCTCCTCATCAGGCTCTGCGTCCTCGGATTCCGCCGCGGTGGTGGCGTCGCCGGGTGGCAGTGGGGCGTCCGACAGCGGCACTGCGCGCTCCCATTGGGCCTCGAAGAGCGATTCCAGGGCTACGAGCACGGGGGAGCGGTGGACCAGGTAGGCGACTGACTGGCCACCAGGTCCGAGGCTGAAGGGGATGATGGCCGCCCGGTCGTCGCTGATGACGAGTTTGAGGGGCAACTCAGGGTGTACCCGTGCCTGCTCGCCTGCCTTCATGCTGGGCACGATGTCGTTGTTCAGCCTGCCGGGCCAGGCCACCGCTTCGCGGTCGTAGATCACCCGGTAGATCACGCCGCGCCGCTGCTGCTGGAGCTGGCTGTCGAAGTTGCTGCCGGGGCCGTCGAAATAGGGCGGCCGGTCGCACACACGCACCTCGTGGCGGGCGTCGACAGTCAGTCGGAGTACGGTGGCGTTGATGTGCTCACGGCTGGTGAGCAGTTCGACGGCCATGTCGCGTTGGCTGATCCGGGCCGCCTCCCGGTGGGTCTCGGTCAACCGCTGTACCAGGGCCCGTGCTTCCTTGAGCTGGTGCTCGCGCTGGTCTATCAGCGCGGTGACGGCGACATCCGGGGGAGTGGCGGTGAAGCGTGGCGGGCGTCCGGCGTCCTGCACGGCGAGCCCGATCTTGACCAGTTTGGACAGCAGTCTTCCCACAGTGGTCGCGGGCATGCCGCAAACGTCGGCCAACTCCGAAGAGGTGCAGCGAGGCTGCCGGACCAGTGCCACGTAGACGTGTTCTGTTTCTTCCGCAAGCCCGAGCACGTCAAATTCCATACCGCCCCGCCAATTTCTGTGGCGGCTTCCGCCACCTGGCAGAGATCCGCCAGCCTCGTAATCTTGTGTTTCGTTGGTCGCGGTTGACATCTTTCACGCTGAAGTTGGCGCTGTCCTGAGCACGTTCGAGCGGGCAGAGCCTTCCGGTGCGGATCCGTGCTCGCGGATTCGCTCCCTGAGAAAGGTGTCCCATGACGTATGCCCACACGCGCGGCAGACGGCTTGGTGCCGTCGGTGTCGCGCTCGTGGCCATCACCGCGGCCGTAACGATACCCGCGGCAGCGATTCCCTCAAGCTCCCCCGGGTCCGGCTCTGCGGCCACTGATTCCGGCCAGTCGCCGGCCGTCAGGACCCCGCTTGGCAGCAGCTCATCAGCGTCACAGCCCGGGGCGGGGGCCGCGCTGCCCTCCACACCCGGATCCTCGGCGCTCGGTCGGTGGCGCTCGTTCCTGAAGCCCACGCCCGCGCAGTCGGCGAAGAACAGTCCTCACCAGGTCCTTGTGGTACTCGGCTCGGCCACCCAGGTGACGGGCACGTCGCTGGGCAAGCAGCGCAATCTGCAGGTCCGTACCCCGCTGACCTCGAACACCGTGGTCAACACGGCACTCCACCGGGCCGGCGCGGTCTCCATGCGGCCTCTGATGCCGGGTCTCGCGGGCGCCCAGGCCAAGCAGTTGCACGCCGCCGCCCAGGCCAAGCTGGGCTCCGGGGCGATCGACCTGTCCAAGGTCCAGGTCGTCCAACTCGCCGGCGGCGACGCCACGGCGGCGGCCCGGGCGCTGGCCGCCACACCCGGTGTCGTCTACGCCGAGCCCGACCAGACCGTCTCCCCCATGAACACCGGCTCCGTGCCGATGCCCTCCTCGGTGAGCGCCACGGCGGGGAAGGCCGGCTCGTCGGCGAAGGGGCGGGGCAGCGCTGCGACCGGCTCCGACGGAGTGCCCGGCAACGCGGCTCTCGGCACCTCGCTGCAGAGCTTCCTCAACGCGGGCGGCGTGAACGCGACGGGCGCCTACAGCCTGTTGAAGCAGAAGTTCGACCAATTGCCCGGCACGGGCGAGACCATCACCAACGTCTCGATCGGCGACCTCGTCGACGCGGGGCAACCCGACCTCCCGGCCAGCAAGGCGACGACCGTCGTCCAGAACGGCCAGCGGTACCTGGACATCCCCACGATGCCCTTGATCCCCACCTACACCGCGGATGCGACCGGCGCTCTCGACCCGACCGGGTCGACCCAGGGGCAGGACCCCAATCTGGGTGAGGTCCTGCTGGACTTCTCCGTGATGGCGCCGCTTCCGCACGAACTGCAGCGTCCGGGCATGCAGGGCAGTGGGTACTCCGACCTGCTGGGCATCGCCCCGGGCGCGAACTACCGGCTCGTCGTCCCGCAGCAGCCGACGTTCAGCCAGATCGCGGTGGCGCTGCTGGCCGCGGCCCGGCAGACGCCGCGGCCCGACGTAATCACCGCCAGCCTCGGTTACGGCACCGACGCTGCGGGGATCCCCGGCCGTTACCTGGAGGACGACCCGGTCCAGCAGGCCGTGATCGCGTCGATCGTGCAGCAGTACGGCATCACCGTGGTGGTCTCGTCGAACGACGGGACCAGGCTGTACACCAACGCGGCCGTCGGGCCCGACGGCGGCAGCACCGCGACCAACGTGACCCGCAAGGCCGCCGACACCACCCGGATCGACGACGACCAGCTGTCGACCACGCCCAGCAAGGTGCTGGACTCCGGCGCGATCGCCGCGGGCGGTACCACGACCGACGACACGCTGTCCGTGCCGCCGCAGAACGGCGGAGCCGCGTCGGCCAACGGGACCTGGGCGACCACCAGGCTCAACGGTTCCGGGGTCTTCTCCTCGGGATTCGGCACGCGCGTGGACGTCTCGGCGCCCAGTGACGGCATCCCCGCCTTCGAGCACGACCCCAGGGGCGGGACCGCGCAGTCGGTGGCGGAGGTGCTCAGCGGAGGCACGTCGGCGTCGGCGCCCGAGATCGCGGCCGCTGCCGCGGTCGTGCTGCAGGCCTCGCGGCTGACCGGGCAGCACCCGTCGCCCGATGACGTCCGTTCGCTGCTGGAGCGCACCGGCCGGGCCGTGCCCACGCCGCCGCAGATCGACCAGCCGCTGCACGTGGGCCCGCAACTCGACGTCACCGCCGCGCTGCAAGCGGTCCTGGCCAAGGCGCAAGGCAGCCAGGCCGACACGGGCACGCCCCGCATCGTCCGGCTCTCCGTGGCGCATCGCCAGACCGAGGGCGGACTCGGGAGCTCGTACCTGGAGGCCACCGACCCCGGACGCATCGACCTGGCCGGACCCGGCGACACCGGGGAGGGCCTGGTGGGACCGGTGACCATCGGCGCCGACGTGACCGGCCTGCCCGACCGGCAAGGCGTCAGCTACGCGCTGCGCATCGGGCATCACCAGTTCACCTCCGATGTGCCGGCGATCCGGCTGACCCCCACGCAGATGCTGACCGCGGCCGGACTGCCGGTCGTCTCCACGACGGACCGTCAGGTCGCGCTCACCTTCGAGGTGCGCCACGGCCGGCAGGTGCTGGCCTCGGCCGCCCACGAGCTGACCTTCGGCCCCACCGACGGCGGCTACGTCGAGTCGCTCGCCCCGGTGGTCCAGCCCGTCGTCAGCACGGGACACTCCGTTCAGGTCAGCTACGACCTCACCGGAGTGCGGAACGTCAGCTCGCCGAAGTTGGTCGTGTCGGGAGTCGGCCACTGGAACCCCGCGTTGGCACCCATCTTCTCCGCCTCCTACACCGCCCCGCTGACCGGACTTCGCGGCACGGTCACCGTCCCGGCCAGCGCCTTCTCCGCCGGCGGCGGCATCTACGGGATCGGCATCCTCGAGAACCCCACAGGCAACCGCAAGGGTGGCCCGCTGTACGGCGAGTTCGCCTCGATCCGGGTCAACGGCGGTAACCCCTCGCAACGCCCGGCAGCGCCGACCCTGGCCGCGAAGGCATCCGGAGAGTTCGGTCACCTGCTGGAGATCAACCGAGCCGCACCGAAGTTCTCGGTGCACTACGACGTATCGGGGGTCAAGGGCGCCACCGGCACGCTGCTGGAGTTCTCCGCGCCCGGGCCGAACATGTACGGCTCGTACAACCTGGTCAGCAACCAGAACGGCACCACCCGCGACCACAACGGGGTGGACAACCCGGCCACGCTCGACCGCTCGCTGAAGGGCACGCGAGGCACGGTGGAACTCGACGCCGCCGCACTCAAGTTGCTCGCATCGACCGCCTACGACCTGCGGGTGTTCGCCGTCGACGGGCAAGGCAAGATAGTGGGGCAGGCCTCGCCGACGTCGCTGCTGGCGTACGACGACGGACTGGCCCCCGACGGCACCAACCTGACCAACTTCGCGATCGTCCCCGGCGGCACGTCCGTCGCGGCGGTCGAGAGCCCCACCGGTGAAGGCTCGGTGTACGACTACAACGCCACCACCGGAACCTATGGGCGCAAGTTGACGAGCGACCCCGCGTACGGCTCCATCTACGAGGTGTTCGGCGTCGACTCCGCCAACCACACGCTGGTCCTGCACAAGCAGACCACCACCGGCGAACAGTGGCTCGAGACCTACGACACGAGCACCGGCAACGAGGTCGGCAGCCCCGTCCGGGTCGACGACCAGTATGTCGTGATCGGCGGGCGGGTGGACGCCAAACGCCACCGTGCAGCGGTGCTCGCCTACCGCTCGAGCGACCGTGCGAGCTTCGTGCTCCCCGTGGACACGGCGACCGGCACTCAGGGGACACCGCTCCAGCTCGAGCCCACCCCGGACAGCTTTTCCACGTACGGCCTGCTGGACGTGGACGAGTCGACCGGCGTCTTCTCCGCACAGAAGACCGGGACCCACATCAACTGCCTGGCCTCGACCGGGTCCGGCACCATGGCCGCGATCAACCTGGACAGCGGAACGGTCACCCACAGCCAGGGGGGAACCCCTTGCGCCACGGACCTCGCCTCCGACCAGAAGGGCAACCTCTACGAAACGTGGTACCACTCACTTAGCGTCAACTTCGCCGGCACCGGGTACTTCGCGCAGTTGCCCAGCGGGGACCAGGTGAATCTCGGAACAGCGCAAGCGCCTCTCGCGCTCGCCGTCGACGGCGAGCACCACCTGGCGCTGTTCGCCTTCCGGTACCCGGACCTGAAGCCGACGGGCGGCTTTCAGCAGTACGGTTTCGGCGACAACAACGCCACCGGCCGCATCGCCGTCGTCGACCTGAAGACGGGCCAAACGGTGAGCACCGTGACCGGCGTCGAGTACCCGCTGTTCGGCTCCTACAACGGCCGGCTCGAAACCCATCGCGAGCGCGTCATGCAGCTCGACCCGGCAACCCGCACCGGCTGGACGTACGCGGGCGACGGCAGCCAGATCCAGCAGTTCTCCTACTGACCCGATCCGCTGCTCGACCACCCGGGTCCGCGGGCGCCACGGCGCCCGCGGACCCGCGGCGTTTTCGGAGGACCGGCGGCGCCCGCCCCGGCCTACCCGCCCGGGCCGGTGTCCCGCGTGACGGCGAGTGCCGTACGGCTCTGCCCTGCGACCTCGGGGGTGCCGCCCTTTCGTTTTGCCTGGTCAGAGCAGTTGAGGCGGTGGCGGGAATCGAACCCGCGTAAGCCGCTTTGCAGGTTTGTCAGTGCTGGTCAGAGGCTGATCCGTCCGCGTTCGAGGGCATTCAATCCAGTGCGGATGCTGTAATCACTGGGGCTGGGTGAACGAGGCTCGACGGCCACGTACGGAGATGAATGAGACGGAAATTGAGACGGAGCGGCTGGGGCGAGGGCGGCTCTCAGCCCTCAGGAACAGCGTGGAGACGTTCGAGGGCTCTCGAAGCTCCACCGGCTGGTCTTTTACAGTTCCCCCAAGCGTCGGGTCGGCCGGGTGGCTACGCCTCGACGGGCTCCGCGTCGGCGCCGTGCCCAGCGGGAACGGCGCGCTCGACCGGCGTCGCGGACGCGGCCGCGGGCACGCGAGCCGCGCCGACTTCGCCGTCGTCCGCCGCACGGTGGTCGCGCCGGACATCGCCGTAGATTAGGGCGACGACGGCCGCCGAACCGACCACCTCCAGCAGGTTCTGCGCGCTGCCTAGGGCGGACTGCTGCACGGTGTCGTCCACGATGGAGCCCCACAGCTGGGCGAAGGAGGACGGCATCATGAAGAGCGCCAGGCCCACGGAAACGCCCGTCGCGACGGGGCGGCGCTTGACGGCGAGGAACATGCCGAGGCCGCACAGAACGGTCAGGCACACCCACTGGAAGGGCGACGACACCCCGAGCACCGCCCGCCCGGTGCCCTTGCCGACGATCAGGTCGGTGAGGACGCGGGGGCCGACCTGGTAGGCGGTTACCGCGTTCCGGCCGATGTAGAAGACGTTGAGCACTGCGAGCAGCGCGCCCGAGGCCGTGGCCGTCACCTTGACCGGTCGGATCGCGCCGCCGCGCAGTTCCTCCGACACGGCGGCCTCGACGGCCTCGTCCTCCATGTGCCGTACGAGGAGCAGCAGGGCGCCCAGGGCGAGCGCGAGCACGATCGCGAGGACGCAGGTGAGGCCGACCACGGTGAGCGACGGCCCCTTCAGGGTGCCGAACCACGGGTCGGAGGGGGAGTCGAGCAGCACGTACCAGAGCACGGGGGCGCGGAACGCCAGGGTCGTTGCACACGCGGTCACCAGCAGGCCGCCCGCCCCCCTCGCCTGCCGCAGTGTGGCCCACCCTGCCGCGAGCTGCAGCGCCGCGATGCCGAGATCCAGTCGGCTGGTCGCCGACAGCCCGGGGGCGAATCCGCCGGTCCACATGGCCCAGGCGCCGGGTATGCCGCGGTCCGCTATGTCGTACACGAGCCAGACCGCCGTCTGCGCAAAGAGCGCGAGGCTCAGCACGGCCACGGCTGTCCGCATGTGCGTGATCGACATCTTGGGGCGGTTCATGGTGCGCTGACTCCTCAGGCGGTACGCCGGTACCGGTAGTTGATAACGCAACGACCAGGCGAACGCACCAGAGCATAAAGGGTGTTGGCCATGGCCTGGCGTCAAGGCGCAGCCCTGGAGCCCGGAGGTGCCGCAATCGACACAAAATCTCCCTGCACTCCCAATATTTGACGAACAGTCAGGCCGTTCCGGAGCCCAGACGCGGCGGCTTGTCCGCGAAAGCAGCAGGCTCGGAGCCGGCCCGCGTGGGGCCCTGGCCGCACGTCGCGGGCGTGTGCCGTTCAGCTGGCGGTGACGGGCGAGAGCTGACGGCTGGCAGCCCACGAGGTCAGGATGCGCAAGCCGTCGCTTTGCAGGTTTGTTTGTGCTGGTCAGGGCATGATCCGGACGAGTTCGCTAGCGTTCAGACCCGTACGGACGCTGGGCCTGCAGGGGCGGGGCGAACGGCTCCGGACGGCAGCGTACGGTGATGAACGAGACGCAAACTGAGACGGACGGGCGAGAGGGCGGCACCCACTAGTGGTGTCGTCCTCTTCTTTTGCCTGGTCAGGTAGTAGAGGCCGTGGCGGGAATCGAACCCGCGTAACTCGCTTTGCAGACGAGTCCCTGAGCCACTCGGGCACACGGCCGTGACCAACTCCGTACCTCCACGGCCGTGGCGGGAATCGAACCCGCGTAACTCCCCGCGAGCGGAGCTCGCTGATGGATGCAGCGCAGACGAGTCCCTGAGCCACTCGGGCACACGGCCGTCGGGCTTTGGGGCCCTGCGGGCTCCGCTGCCGGACTTGGTGCAATGACCGTATGGCGCCGTGGGGGACGGGCTCAAGGCCGGCGGGTGGTGTGCAATGGGACTGCCATATCGCGTTCATGAAAGGGGGGTGTACGACCAAGGTCGCAGGGGGGACGGGACTTGCGACAGGGGTCAAAGTGGTTTGTGGGGCTTACTCTGGCGGACATGACCGCCCTTGAGCCGCGCGACACCGGAGTCGCCGAGGAAACCGTCGGCAGCGTTGATGACGGTGTACTCGGGAGGGCCTATCGGGCGCTCAGTGTCGGGATCGTTTCCGTCGTGCTGTTGATCGCCTTCGAGGCGACCGCCGTGGGGACGGCGATGCCTGTCGCCGCCCGGGAGCTGGACGGGGTGTCCTTGTACGCCTTCGCCTTCTCCGGGTACTTCACCACCAGCCTGTTCGGGATGGTGCTCTCGGGGCAGTGGTCGGACCGGCGCGGCCCACTCGGGCCGTTGACCACGGGGATCGCGGCGTTCGCGGCGGGGCTTGTGGTGGCCGGGGCCGCGGGTGCGATGTGGGTGTTCATCCTGGGGCGCGCCGTGCAGGGGTTCGGCGGCGGGCTGGTGATCGTCGCGCTGTACGTCGTCGTGGGGCGGGCCTATCCGGAGCGGCTGCGGCCCGCGATCATGGCGGCGTTCGCGGCCGGGTGGGTCGTACCGTCCATCGTCGGGCCGCTCGCCGCCGGTGCGGTGACCGAGCACCTCGGCTGGCGGTGGGTGTTCATCGGGATCCCGGTGCTCGTCGTGTTCCCGCTCGCCCTCGCTCTGCCGCAGATTCGGCGGCGGGCGGCCGGTGCCGTGGGGGAAGGCACACCGGCCGCCTCCTTCGACCGGCGCCGTATTCGGCTCGCCCTCGCGGTCTCCGTGGGCGCCGGACTGCTCCAGTACGCCGCGCAGGATCTGCGCTGGGTCTCCCTTGTCCCCGGCGTGGCCGGCGCCGCGCTGCTCGTGCCCGCCGTCCTCGGACTGCTGCCGCGCGGGACGTACCGGGCCGCGCGCGGGCTGCCCTCGGTCGTGCTGCTGCGCGGGGTGGCCGCGGGGTCCTTCATCGCGGCGGAGTCGTTCGTGCCGCTGATGCTGGTCACGCAGCGGGGGCTGTCGCCGACGCTCGCCGGGTTCTCGCTGGCGGCGGGCGGCGTCACGTGGGCGCTGGGCTCGTGGGTGCAAGCGCGGGCGCGCGTCGAGCCGTACCGGGAGCGGCTGATGACCGTGGGGATGGTGCTGGTCTCGGCCGCCATCGCCACCGCGCCCAGTGTGCTGGTGCACGCCGTGCCGGTGTGGATCGTCGCGGTCGCCTGGGGCTTCGGCTGCTTCGGGATGGGGCTGGTGATCTCGTCCAGCAGTGTCCTGCTGCTCCAGCTCTCGGCCCCGCACGAGGCCGGCGCCAACTCCGCCGCCCTCCAGATCTCCGACGCGCTCTCCAACGTCGTCCTCCTCGCGGCGACGGGCGCGGCGTTCGCGACGCTGGGGGGTGGCAGTACGGCGGCCACCGTCGGCTCCGGCGCCCATCCCGTCGCGTTCGCCGCGGTGTTCCTGCCGATGGCGGGGGTGGCGTTGGTGGGGGCTTGGGTGACGACGCGGGTACGGATGAGCTCACGGTGACACCATGCGGTACCACGTAGTACCGTCAAGGCGTGGCTGGACTGAACCTGCGGTTTACCGACGAAGAGATCGATGCGCTGCGTGACCGTGCGGCGGCGGAGGGGCGCAGCATGCAGGCCTTCGCCCACGATGCCGTGATCGCCGCGATAAACGAACACTCACGTCTGTTCAACGAGGCGGCTGAACACGTGCTGAAGGCCAGCGCCGAGCTCAACCGGAGGCTGGCCTGATGCACTACCTCACGCTTCCCGAGTTGCTGAATCTCGCCCAGCGGCTCGGGGCGGACGAGGTGCGCGACTACGGGCTGCTGGACTCGGCGCTGGCCCGCCCTCAGTCGAGCGTGTTCGGCCAGGACGCCTACCCGGATGTCTGGCAGAAGGCCGCAGCACTGATGGAGTCCCTGGCTCGCAATAACGCCCTCGTCGACGGGAACAAGCGCCTCGCCTGGTACGGGACCTGGGTTTTTCTGCACATGAACGGACATCCGCTGGACTCCGACTTCGACGTCGACGAAGTCGAACAGTTCGTGCTGGACGTCTGCCAGGGTGCCCTGGACGTACCCAAGATCGCGGCACAGTTGCCGCGCTTCGCTCGTTGATCCGGCTGTTCCCTGTGACGTGAGTCCCACCCAAGGGCGGCCCGGCCTAGTTCGCGCGTGGACAGCGGTCGGCCGCCGGTAGGGTGGCCCGGTTGTCATACGTAGCCGATAGCCGTAGCCGATAGCCGACGACAGCCGAGCCGCCCTACCCCCCATCAACGGAGACCGTGACTACCACCGCCGCTTCCTCCTCCCACCACCTTTCCCCCGCCTTCCCCGGCCGTGCGCCCTGGGGCACCGCCGGCAAGCTGCGTGCCTGGCAGCAGGGGGCCATGGAGAAGTACATCCAGGAGCAGCCGCGTGACTTCCTCGCCGTCGCCACGCCCGGCGCCGGCAAGACGACCTTCGCGTTGACGCTCGCCTCCTGGCTGCTGCACCACCACGTCGTGCAGCAGGTGACCGTGGTCGCGCCGACCGAGCATCTGAAGAAGCAGTGGGCCGAGGCGGCCGCGCGGATAGGGATCAAGCTGGATCCCGAGTACAGCGCCGGGCCGCTCGGCAGGGAGTACGACGGCGTTGCCGTTACCTACGCCGGTGTCGGCGTCCGTCCCATGCTGCACCGCAACCGCGTCGAGCAGCGCAAGACCCTCGTCATCCTCGACGAGATCCACCACGCCGGTGACTCCAAGTCCTGGGGCGAGGCCTGCCTCGAGGCCTTCGAGCCGGCGACGCGACGGCTCGCGCTCACCGGTACACCCTTCCGCTCCGACACCAACCCCATCCCCTTCGTGGCGTACGAGGAGGACAACGCCGGCATCCGGCGGTCCGCCGCCGACTACACGTACGGGTACGGGTCCGCGCTGTCCGACGGCGTCGTGCGCCCCGTCATCTTCCTCTCCTACAGCGGCAACATGCGCTGGCGCACCAAGGCCGGTGACGAGATCGCCGCCCGGCTCGGCGAGCCGATGACCAAGGACGCCGTCAGCCAGGCCTGGCGTACGGCCCTGGACCCGCGCGGCGACTGGATGCCGAGCGTGCTGCGCGCCGCCGACCAGCGGCTGACCGAGGTCAGGAAGGGCATCCCGGACGCCGGCGCGCTCGTCATCGCCTCCGACCAGGACTCGGCCCGCGCCTACGCCAAGCTGATCCGGGAGATCACCGGCAGCAAGGCCACCCTCGTCCTGTCCGACGACACCGGTGCCTCGAAGCGCATCGACGACTTCAGCGAGAGCAACGACCGCTGGATGGTGGCCGTCCGCATGGTGTCCGAGGGCGTCGACGTGCCCCGGCTCGCGGTCGGGGTGTACGCCACGACCATCTCCACGCCCCTCTTCTTCGCGCAGGCCGTCGGCCGTTTCGTACGGTCCCGGCGGCGTGGCGAGACAGCCTCCGTCTTCCTGCCGACCATCCCGGACCTGCTCACCTTCGCGAACGAGATGGAGGTGGAGCGCGACCACGCCCTCGACAAGCCGAAGAAGGAGGGCGAGGAGGACCCGTACGCCGAGTCCGAGAAGGAGATGGAGGAGGCGAACAAGGAGCAGGACGAGGACACCGGCGAGCAGGACATGCTTCCCTTCGAGGCGCTGGAGTCCGACGCCGTCTTCGACCGGGTCCTGTACGACGGCGCCGAGTTCGGCATGCAGGCGCACCCGGGGAGTGAGGAGGAGCAGGACTACCTCGGCATCCCGGGGCTCCTCGAACCCGACCAGGTGCAACTGCTCCTCCAGAAGCGGCAGGCCCGGCAGATCGCGCACAGCCGCAAGAAGCCGGACACCGAGGCCGATCTGCTCGAACTGCCCGCCGAGCGGCGGCCGGTGGTCAGCCACAAGGAGATGATGGAGCTGCGCAAGCAGCTCAACACGATGGTCAGCGCCTATGTCCACCAGAGCGGCAAGCCGCACGGCGTGATCCACACCGAGCTGCGCCGCGTGTGCGGCGGACCGCCGAGCGCGGAGGCGACGGCGGGGCAGTTGCGGCAGCGCATCGCCAAGGTTCAGGAGTGGGCCACCCGGATGCGGTGACGCTCCGCTGGGTTCGGGGATTGTTTTCCCACATGCCCACCCGTCTCGGTCTGCTGGAAACTGACCCCCTCACGTATCCGGACGAATGATGCCAGTCCAGCTCGGCCATTGACCGGATTCTGGACGGAGACTTCCGCTCAGCGAACCCGCTTCGCTACTGTCCCGCTACGCACACGCCCCGTGGCAGCGCAGCCGCGGAGCGCAGCCGTGAAGCGACTGGGTCCGGGAGAACTCGGGCCGTCACCGATCGGCGGCCTCTGTCGCGCGTCGCTGACGGGACTCGGTGACGCATTCGCCGTACGGGGGCCCGCCGACCTCACCACTTGGAGGAGTGGGCGTCGTGACCGCGGAGACCTCTCAGACGCTCGACCGGGGACTGCGCGTCCTCAAGCTGCTGGCCGACACGGACCACGGGCTGACCGTCACCGAGCTTTCCAACAAGCTGGGCGTGAACCGGACGGTTGTGTACCGGTTGCTGGCGACCCTGGAACAGCACGCGCTCGTACGGCGTGATCTGGGCGGGCGTGCCCGGGTCGGGCTGGGGGTGCTGCGGCTCGGCCGGCAGGTGCATCCGCTGGTACGGGAAGCGGCGCTGCCCGCGCTGCGGTCGCTGGCCGAGGACATCGGGGCGACGGCTCATCTCACGCTGGTGGACGGTACGGAGGCGCTTGCTGTGGCGGTGGTGGAGCCGTCGTGGACGGACTATCACGTGGCTTACCGGGCGGGGTTTCGGCATCCGCTCGATCGTGGGGCTGCGGGGCGGGCGATCCTCTCCGCGCGGCAGTCGCCGCTGGCCGATCCCGGGTACACGCTGACGCATGGGGAGTTGGAGGCGGGGGCGAGTGGGGCCGCGGCGCCGTTGGTGGGGGTGACGGGGGTGGAGGGCAGTGTGGGGGTTGTGATGTTGGTGGATGCGGTTCCGGAGCGGGTGGGGGCGCGGGTGGTTGAGGCGGCGCGGGAGGTGGCGGAGGCGTTGCGGTAGCTGGGCGGGGTGTGCGGTGCGGGTTTGTTGCGGGGGATCGGTGCGCCTTCGTTGCTGGGTGCCCGGTGCTGGTGCTGGGCGGGGGTGGGTTTCGCTTGCCCGCGCTTGCGGGGTGCCTCCCCCACTCTCGGCTTCGCTCGAGCGGAGGGACCCCCATCGCCCACCCGTGCCGCCTGGGGGAGGCACGACTGCCCGCTACGGCGGCTGCCGCTGCTGGGTGGGCAGCCACCCCAGCGGCACGACCGCCCGCAGCTACCGCGACTGCCCGTAGCGGCGGTGGGGACGGCGGCTGGGAAATGCGGTCACGTTAGATTGATTCCGTGCTCTCTCGTCTCACGCGTCTCCAGGCCCTTGCCGTCTGTGCTCTGCCCGTTGTCGCGCTGATCGCTACCGCGGTGTTCGCGCCGCTGCCGTTTTCGGTGGCGCAGCCCGGGATGACGGCCAACGTGCTCGGCGAGAACCGGGGTACGCCCGTGATCACGGTGTCCGGCGCGCCGACCCGCGTGACGAACGGGCAGTTGCGGATGACGACCATCGAGGCGACCGGGCCGGACGCCCAGGTCTCGCTCGGCGACGTGATCGACAACTGGTTCCGTACGGACCGTGCGGTGATGCCGCGCGACGCGGTCTACCCGACCGGCGGCAACGTCAAGGAGATCGAGCAGCACAACACCGAGCAGATGCAGCAGTCCCAGGACGCCGCCACCCGGGCCGCGCTGAAGTACCTGGGCCTCAGCGACAAGGACGTGAACGTCAGGCTGAAGCTCGCCGACGTCGGCGGTCCCAGCGCGGGGCTGCTGTTCTCCCTCGGGATCATCGACAAACTGGACGGCGACGGCAGCGGCGGCGATCTCACCGGCGGTCGCAACATCGCCGGTACGGGGACGATCGACACCGACGGGACGGTAGGCGCGGTCGGCGGCGTGGCCCTGAAGACACAGGCCGCGCGGCGGGACGGGGCGACCGTCTTCCTGGTGCCCAGGGCCGAGTGCGGTGACGCGAAGTCTGAACTGCCGAAGGGGCTGCGGCTGGTCCCGGTCACCACACTGAAGGGTGCGGTGGACTCCCTGGTGGCGCTGGAGAAGGGGAAGGGCTCGGTACCGAGCTGCTAGGCGACGGCCGGCCTGGGGGACGTGGCCAGGCGCAGGCCCAGGTCCACGAGGGTCCAGCCGAGGCGGGCGCGCAGTTCGACCGCGGGCTTCCGTCCCACAAGTTCTCCCGGGTGCCGAGCCGGCGCACGTGACGGCTGGTCGCGCCGCTGGACTCGCCGAACCGTGCGCCCAGGACCCTCCGCGACAGCGCGCGCCGCGCCCCCTCGGCTCACTCCTCCTGCAGTGCCGCCTGCTCCACCAACGGGATGATCCGCAGCGGAACGGGGTTCTCCATGACGATCGCCGTGGAGGCCCGGACGATGCCCTCGAAACCGACGACCCGGTCGATCACCCGCTGGAGATCGGCGTTCGAGCGGGCCACCAGGCGGCACAGCATGTCCCCGGTACCGGTGGTGGTGTGCAGCTCCAGCATCTCCGGCACCGTCGCCAAGTGGGCCCGGACGTCCGGCCCTTGGCCCTGCCGGATCTGCAGCGTGGCGAACGCCGTGACGGGGTAGCCGAGGGCCGCCGGATCCACCTGCGGCCCGAATCCGCGGATCACCCCGTTCGACTGAAGCCGGTCGAGCCGCGCCTGCACCGTGCCCCGGGCCACCCCCAGCCGCCGCGACATCTCCAGCACCCCGAGCCGCGGCTCGCGCGCCAGCAGCACGATGATGCGGCCGTCCAGCTGATCGATCGCCACGCTCGCTCCCGGGTTGGTCATCCTGTACAGAAAGGCCGCCGATACGGCCGTACTGCTGAACACATTGCCCAGCGATGACGAAAACTATTGCGCACCTTGCAGAGCAGAGCCACGCTTCCGGCATGACGCAGACCACACACCACACCCCCGACACCGCACGGCAGGCCGACCCCTTCCCGGTCAAGGGAATGGACGCGGTCGTCTTCGCCGTGGGCAACGCCAAGCAGGCCGCGCACTACTACTCCACCGCCTTCGGCATGCAGCTGGTCGCGTACTCCGGACCGGAGAACGGCAGCCGCGAGACCGCGAGCTACGTCCTGGAGAACGGCTCCGCCCGCTTCGTGTTCACCTCGGTCATCAAGCCCGCCACCGACTGGGGCCGGTTCCTCGCCCAGCACGTGGCCGAGCACGGCGATGGCGTCATCGACCTGGCCATCGAGGTCCCGGACGCGCGCGCCGCGTACGCCTATGCCGTCGAGCACGGCGCCCGCTCGGTCGCCGAGCCGTACGAGCTGAAGGACGAGCACGGCACCGTCGTCCTCGCCGCCATCGCCACCTACGGCGAGACCCGTCACACCCTCGTCGACCGCTCCGGCTACGACGGCCCCTATCTGCCCGGTTACGCCGCCGCGAAGCCGATCGTCGAGCCCCCCGCCCAGCGCACCTTCCAGGCCGTCGACCACTGTGTCGGCAACGTGGAACTCGGCCGGATGAACGAATGGGTCGGCTTCTACAACAAGGTCATGGGCTTCACGAACATGAAGGAGTTCGTGGGCGACGACATCGCGACCGAGTACAGCGCCCTGATGTCGAAGGTCGTCGCCGACGGCACGCTCAAGGTCAAGTTCCCGATCAACGAGCCCGCCGTCGCCAAGAAGAAGTCCCAGATCGACGAGTACCTGGAGTTCTACGGCGGCGCCGGCGTCCAGCACATTGCGCTCAACACCAACGACATCGTGCAGACGGTACGGACCATGCGCGCGGCCGGTGTCGAGTTCCTGAACACCCCCGGCTCGTACTACGACACCCTCGGTGAGTGGGTCGGCGACACCCGCGTGCCCGTCGACACCCTGCGCGAGCTGAAGATCCTCGCCGACCGCGACGAGGACGGCTATCTGCTACAGATCTTCACCAAGCCGGTCCAGGACCGTCCGACCGTGTTCTTCGAGATCATCGAGCGGCACGGCTCCATGGGCTTCGGCAAGGGCAACTTCAAGGCCCTCTTCGAGGCGATCGAGCGCGAGCAGGAGCGTCGCGGCAATCTCTGATCCGACGTAGGGTGCCGTCCATGGCGAGGATCAACGACGTGGGCGGCACCGAGGGGTTCGGCGCCATCGACACCACCGACGACGCCGAACCCTTCCACGCCGACTGGGAGGCCCGGGTCGTCGGGCTCTACAACGCGCTGCGCGCACAAGGGATCTTCAACACCAACGAGTTCCGCGACGCCATCGAGTCGATGCCGCCGGTCGAGTACCTGTCGACGTCGTACTACGAGCGCTGGTTCACGGCGATCTGCGCGCTGCTGGAGCGCAAGGGCGTGCTCGAGCCGGGTGAGCTGGATGACTGACCGGTTCCGGCCCGGTACGGCGGTGCGCACCTTCCCCCACGACCCGCCCCATCACACCCGCTTGCCCCGGTACGCGCGCGGCAAGCGGGGCGTCGTCGTCGAGCCCGAGGGCCCGGCCGAACTGGCCGACGTCAGCGCCCAGGGCCGCGGGGATGCGCCCGTCGAGCAGATCTACGCCGTCCGTTTCGAGGCTCGGGATCTGTGGGGCGAGGGCGACCATCACGTCGTACTGGACCTGTGGGAAAGCTATTTGGCGGAGGTGCCCGACGATGAGCGGTGATCACTCCGACGCGACCGTCGCCCGTCGGGTACGGCGTCTGGAGACCCTGCTGGAGGAGAAGGGGCTGCTCACGGGCGGTGAACTGGACGAGACGATCGACGCGTTCCTCTCCGGCGCCTCCCCGGCCAGCGGCGCCCGGGTCGTCGCCCGCGCCTGGACCGACCCCGCCTACAAGGCGCGGCTGCTGGCCGACGGCACCGCCGCCGTCGGGGAGTTGGGCTTCATGGAGGGGACGTACCAGCGGCTGCGCGTGGTCGAGAACACCGAGACCACCCACAACGTGATCGTGTGCACCCTCTGCTCCTGCTACCCGCTCCGCCTCCTCGGACCGTCCCCCAGCTGGTACAAGTCCGAGGCCTACCGCTCCCGCGTGGTCCGCGAACCCCGCGTCGTCCTCGCCAAGTTCGGCCTCGACCTGCCCGACGACACGGACATCACCGTCTGGGACTCCAGCGCGGAGACCCGCTACATGGTGCTGCCGCGCCGCCCGGACGGTACCGAGCACCTGACCGTGGACGAACTGGCGGACCTGGTCACCCGGTACGCCCTGATCGGCACCGCGGCCGTGTAGACCCCCGTGCTCACGACGCCGGCGCCGCCTCGTCCGGTACCTCGCCCAGGCCGGCCAGTGCCGCCCGCGCCTCCTTCACGCGCAACGGCGAGAAGTACGGGTTGATCTGCAGCGCCTCCTTCAGATGGCGCCGGGCCAGCGCGTCCTTCCCCAACACCCGCTCGATCATGCCTCGGTGGAACACGTACAGCGCGCTGCGCACCCCGCCGCCCTTCGTCTTGTCCGTCGCCTTCTCGGCATAGCGCAGCGCCTCGTCCGGCTCCCCGGTCTTGAACAGGGCCCAGCCCAGGGCGTCGGCCACCTCGATCCCGGGCTGCCGGCCCCACTCCGCCCGCAGCCGGTCCAGCGCGTCCTGCGGGTTCCCGTGGTCCGCCTCGAACTGCCCGACGACCAGATCGTCGTCGACCCCACCCGCCGCGTCCCGGCCGACCTGCTGCCGCAGCAGGTCGTACTGGGCACGTGCCTGCTGGGTCATCCCGAGCGACTCGTACAACTCGCCCAGCTCCAGCGCGTACTGGGCGCTCGGCTGCCCCGACAGCGCCTGCTGGTAGGCGTTCAGCGCCTTCGTCGTACGGCCCAGCGCCGCCAGCGCCCGGCCCTGTCCGGCCAGCGCGGCCCGCTGGTCGGGGTCGAGGCGGGCGGCCGCCTTGAAGTGCCGCAGCGCGTCCTCACGGTCCCCGCGCTCCCAGGACAGCTGCCCCGTCCGCTCCAGATAGGCGGCCTGCTCCGCGGGCGTCGAGGCAGCCGCCGCGGCGTCCGCCAGCTGCGCCGACGCGTCCTCGCGCCAGCCTCGGTCGCGGTAGACGGCGGCGGCCCGCGCCATCACGGCAGGGTGTGCCGCCGAGCCGGTGTGCAGCCCCATCAGCTTCTCCAGCGTGCTGCCGGCCGCCTTGTAGTCGCCGAGCCCGGTGTACGCGTCGATCAGGAGTGGGTACGCCGACCACTGCTTCGGCGCCAGCTTCAGCACCTGCTCGCCCCGGCGCTTGGCCTCGCCGTAGTTCCGGCGCGCGTTCGCCAGCGCGGCCAGCCCCTCCAGCGCCTTGGCGTTCTGCGCGCCCCGCACCCGCAACGAGGACTCCAGCGCGCGCTGAGCCTTCGGATAGTTCGCGGCGTCCGCCGTCCGCCGCCCCCGCTCCACATAGGCGGTCCCGAGCACCGCCCAGGCCGGCGCGTCCTGGGGATGCGCCCGCAGATACCGCTCCCGGTCCCCGATCAGCGCCGTCAGGCCCGGCAGCGCGGCCGGCATCCCGGCGGTGACCGTCGTCAGGGCCTGCGCCTGCGGACCCGGCGCCGGAGTGGCGGCAGGCTGCCGCCACTCCGGCGGCAGCAGCACCAGCACCCCGACGAACGCGGCGGCGCCAGCGAGCCCGCCCGCGACCCCCGCGATCAGGACGCGCCGCAGCAGGCGGCGCGGCCGTGCGGCCACCAGGGACGTACCCGGCCCGGACTGTTGCTTCTCCATGGCGCTCACTGTGCGTCGATACGACAACCATATTCCGGCACCGGAAGGCGTGCCTCCGATGGGGTTCACACCGATGGCCCCTGGTGCGACGCTGTGATCATGAGCCGTACCGAAGCCGGACCCGATCCGAGCACCTCAGCCCAGGGCACTTTGTCCGACCGGCTCCTCATGGGCCTGCCGGCCGAGGCGATCCTCACCGACCCCGACGTCACGACCTCGTACGCCAACGACATGGCGAGCTTCTGCCCGGCCGGCACCCCGGCCGTGGTCGTCCTCCCGCGCACGGTCGAACAGGTCCAGCACGTCATGCGCACCGCCACCGAACTGCACGTCCCGGTCGTCCCGCAGGGCGCGCGTACCGGCCTGTCCGGGGGCGCCAACGCCTCCGAGGGCTGCATCGTGCTGTCCCTCACCAAGATGGACCGCATCCTGGAGATCAACCCGGTCGACCGGATCGCGGTCGTCGAGCCCGGCGTCATCAACGCCGCCCTGTCCCGCGCGGTCGAGGAACACGGTCTCTACTACCCTCCCGACCCCTCCAGCTGGGAGATGTGCACCATCGGCGGCAACATCGGCACCGCCTCCGGCGGTCTGTGCTGCGTGAAGTACGGCGTGACGGCCGAGTACGTGCTCGGCCTGGAGGTCGTGCTCGCCGACGGCCGCCTCATGTCCACGGGACGCCGTACGGCCAAGGGCGTGGCGGGGTACGACCTCACCCGTCTGTTCGTCGGCTCCGAGGGCTCGCTCGGCATCGTCGTACGGGCTGTCCTCGGGCTCAGGCCCAAGCCGCCCCAGCAGCTGGTGCTGGCCGCCGAGTTCGCCTCCGCGGCGGCCGCGTGTGACGCCGTGTGCCGGATCATGGAGGGCGGGCACGTGCCGTCCCTCCTCGAACTCATGGACCGTACGACGGTCAAGGCGGTCAACGACCTCGCCCACATGGACCTCCCGGAGACCACGGAGGCTCTCCTCCTGGCCGCCTTCGACACGCCCAACCCGGTCCCCGACCTGGCCGCCGTCGGCGCCCTGTGCGAGGCCGCGGGCGCGACTGAGATAGTCCCCGCCGACACCGCCGCCGAGTCGGAACTCCTGCTGCAGGCACGGAGGCTGTCGTTGACCGCGCTGGAGGCGGTCAAGGGCACCACGATGATCGACGACGTGTGCGTGCCCCGCTCCAAGCTCGGCGAGATGATCGAGGGCGTCGAGCGGATCGCCGAGAAGTACGGCCTGACCATCGGCGTGTGCGCCCACGCCGGGGACGGCAACACGCACCCCACCGTCTGCTTCGACGCCCAGGACCACGACGAGTCCCGGCGAGCCCGCGAGTCCTTCGACGAGATCATGGCGCTCGGTCTGGAACTCGGCGGCACCATCACCGGCGAGCACGGGGTGGGCGTGCTGAAGAAGGAGTGGCTTGCCCGGGAGATCGGCCCGGTCGGGCTGGAGATGCAGCGGGCGGTCAAGCAGGCCTTCGACCCGCTCGGCATCCTCAACCCGGGCAAGCTGTTCTGACCTCGCGTCCGTAACCCGGTCCGGGTCACTGGGCGAGCAGCTGGTCGAGCGCGTCGTCGATGCCCAACTGCGCGCCCTCAGACCCCGGGGGTACCACCCTCAGCGTCCGCTCCAGCCAGGCGGACACCTGGGCGGACGGCGCCTCGAGGAGGGCGTCACCGCCGGGTGAACTCAGGGCCATCAGCACGACGCTGCGGCCCATCGACTTCGTCGGCCACACCCGCACGTCACCGTGCCCGCACGGCCGGAACACCCCCTCCACCAGGAGCTCGCGGGCGAACGTCCAGTGCACGGGGTGCTCGGAGTTGATGTGGAAGGTGATATGGAGGGCGTACGGGTCGTCGGCACGGTAGCTGAGCCGGGCCGGAACGGGGACGCTGCGTTCCGGCGACAGGATGAGCCTCAGCTCCAGCTCTCGCTCCACCACGGTGTAGTGCATGTCGTGCGGTTCCTCTCTCGGGCAGGTGTGCGGGTCCTGCGGGTGGGTGGGCCCGTACACGGTGAGAGGGGGCGGGGCTGCGACCATTACGCGGGTTCCGAGAATTCTTTCCCGGAACCGTGGAACGCGTGCGCGGCGTTGCCCGGAAAGGGGTACGTAGTGCGGGACTGGCGGTGGCGGGCGCCCGCGTCTGGTAGATGTGGGTGGCCCCCATACGACCCCCGAGCAGATACGGGACGACGGACATGAGCGCCCCAACCCCGGCCCCCGGTGACGACATGCCCCGCGAGGGCTACTACCCGGACCCGTCCATCCCCGGCTACGTCCGGTACTGGAACGGTGCCGCCTGGGTGCCGGGCACCAGCCGGCCGGCGCCGCACGACGCCGAACCGCTCACCCAGCCACCCGGCGCGCCCCCTGCGGCCCCCGCCGTCGAGGAGACCGGCCCGCACTTCTTCGACGAGGACCCGCAACCGGCACCCTCCGGGTCGGAACCGGCGTCGGCATGGGGCGCGGACCGGGCGCAGCAGTCCGGTTTCGGCGGCGAGCAGGACCGGCGCGTGTCCTGGGGCGCCGATCCGCGCATCCCGGCCGACCTCCCGTCCCAGCCGGACGGCCGCTCCCCGCACACCGACGGCTCAGCGACGATCCCGCCGGCGGACCCGGCGGACGTGGCTTCCGGCGGCACGTTCGTCTTCCGCCGCCCCGCAGCGGGTTCTACGGCCCCGACGGACGAGGGGACGATGACGTTCCGCGCGGTGCCGCCGGGGGCGTCGGGGAGCACGCCTGCGGCCGAGCAGGGCGGCCCTGCGGCCAGGTTCGGCGGACAGGGCGCTGCGGGCGCAGGTATGGCGGCCGGCGGATCGGACGTGTCGGGCTCCGGTGCGCCGAGTGGTATTTCCGGGGCGGGATTCGGGGTTCAGGGGCCCGTGGGGGCCGGGGGACAGGCCGGCGCGCGGCCCGGGTTCGGGGCCGGGAAGGCGGCCGCTGAGCGGGCCGCCGCACAGGCCGAGGGGCCGGGCGCGGCCGGTGCACAGGCGCCCCCTGCGGCCCAGGCCGGCGCACCGCAGCCGTCCTCTGCGGCTCAGGTGCCCGCCGCTCACGCCTCCTTCCCGCACCAGGCAGCCCCCGCGTCCCAGGCGGCCTCCCCGGCCCAGGGTGCCGCCGCGCCGCAGGCGCCCTCCGTGCCGCAGCAGGCCACCCCCGTGACCAGCGGGCCGGGTGGCGGACAGTCGTCCTGGGCTCAGCAGGTGCACCAGTTGGCCGGAGCGGGTGGCGGTGAGCAGCCCGTGGCGCCCTGGAAACCCCCGGTGGAGGACGTGTTCCAGGCGGCCGCCCGGCGCCAGGCGGAGGCTCGTCCCGCGGGCCTCGGCAAGCGGCTGGCCGCCCGGCTGATCGACTCCGTGCTCGTCGGCGCCGTCACGGGCGCCGTCGCCGTGCCGCTCGTCACGAAGGCCGCCGACCACGTCCAGGAGAAGATCGACGCGGCCAAGCTGTCCGGCCGTACCGTCACCGTCTGGTTGCTCGACGGCACCACCGGCGCCTACCTCGGCATCGTCCTCGCCGTCCTGCTCCTCACCGGCCTGCTCTACGAGGTGCTGCCCACCGCCAAGTGGGGCCGCACCCTGGGCAAGAAACTGTGCGGTCTCCAGGTGCGGGACATCGAAGGCCACGAGCCTCCGGCCTTCGGCCTGTCCCTGCGCCGCTGGCTGGTGTACACGGTCCCGGGCCTGCTCGGCATCGGCGTCGTCGGCGTCGCCTGGTGCCTGTTCGACCGCCCCTGGCACCAGTGCTGGCACGACAAGGCGGCGCACACCTTCGTCGCGGAGCAGTAGCGGACCAGTGGCCGTACGCCGTGCGCCGGACTCCCCGGTACGGCGTACGGTCCATCTGATTGCGTACTCCGTACGGCCGCATGCTGGATGCGGAGCCGGGGCGTTCGCGGTGCACTCGGGCCATGAGCACCGAACCGCCCCCCGGCTCAGGAGAGCAGCCGCCGGAAGACGACCCGTTCAGGAAGCAGCCCCCGTCAGGCCAGGGGTCGGGCTCGCCGTACGACGCACCGTACGGCGGCCAGGGCGACCAGCGCCCACCCTCCGGAGGCGGCGAACAACCGCCCCCGTACGGCGGCGGCCAGCAACCTCCCCCCTACGGAGGCGGCGGCCCCTACGACAGTGGCGGCTACCCCGCCGATCCGCTCGCCGGCATGCCCCCGCTCGCGGACAGCGGCAAGCGCACCCTCGCGCGCATCATCGACCTCATCCTCGTCGGCATCGTCGTCTGGCTGGTCACCTGGGGCTTCGGCGTCAGCGAGTACCAGGTGAACGGCGAAAAGATGCAGGTCGGCAAGTCCCTGGCGCAGTCGTTCATCGCGGCCGTGCTCTACATCGCCTACGACACCTTCCTGATCTCCAGGACGGGCCAGACCCTCGGCAAGAAGTGGCTCGGCATGCGCGTGGCCAACCTCGACAACGGCGCCACGCCCTCCGTGCAGACCTCGCTGATCCGCGCCCTCGTGCTGTGGATCCCGTTCGCCTTCTGCTGCGCCTGCATCTGGACGGCGATCTGCGGCGGTTGGAGCTTCTTCGACAAGCCGTACAAACAGGGCCTGCACGACAAGGCGGCCAAGACGGTGGTGGTCAGCACCAGTTGAGACCGCCCGAACGCGGGGGCAACAGCAGTCGGCGGGTCCGTCAGTCTCACGGACCCGCCGACTTCATGTGTCTTCATGTCAGGGTGCCGTGGGCTCCCGCACCGGCTCGACCGTGGCGGCGACCGGCCGGCGCGGGGCCGGCACATGCCCGGCGACCGGCGCCGGGGCCGCCGCAGCGACCGTATGTGGCTTGGGCAGGGGAACCGTCATCGCGACCAGCAGCCCCAGGGCGAGCGCCGCGAGGGCGATGACCGCGATTCCCAGACCCGAACTCGTCTGTGACAGCAGCAGCATGGCGAGCGTGGAGAAGATCACGGTGCACGAACCGTAGGCGAGCTGTGCGGCAGTCGGACGAGGCATGGCAATCGTGTCCTCGGAGGATTCGGGGCATATTGGGGGTGAGACGGGTAACCGGCCTGGCTTTCCGCCGACTTCCGGGCGTTCCGCCATTCGACTCTCTTCGCGTGCATGCCCGAGCCGGACGGCCGGTAAGCGTGACCTAACCCACGGTACCGGTGCACGGGGGGCGCACGGAGTCATGGGGTCCACCAAGTGGGCGGACTCACGCGCCCGTTGAGCGACACGCGAGGTGTCCGTCAAGTGACCGCATGTGTTCGGCAAACGAACCCCCTTCTCCGCATAGTGCAGTTGACCTGCTCAAGTCAAGATCTGTCTTTTCTCGTAAACCTCTAGTCAAATGACGTCACTTGACTACACGCGTTCATCAGGCGTGCACGGACCCGCTATGGCCAGGACCCTTCCTTCCGTGTGCGCGACGCGGGGGAGGAACTCAAGTGACCAGCAGAACCTGGACGTTCAGAGCGGCCGCCATCGGTGTGGCCCTAGCGGCGACCTCGGCCACGTTCTCGACCTTCGCCATGGCGGAGGCGAGCACGACGGCGCAGTCCGCCGGTGTGACCCGGCACGACCCGCAGCCGGTGAAGCAGAAGGAGCACGACCTCGACGGCCCCCTGAGCAAGACCCAGGAGGCCCAGCGGCAGGAGGCCCTCAACCAGGTCATATCCGGCCAGGCCAAGGTCAAGGACCGCGACGGTTCGAAGGTCGTCCAGCTCGAGAGCAGCAACGGCGACAGCAAGTACGTCGAGCTCGGCCGCGAGAAGACCGACAAGATCTTCACGATCCTGGTCGAGTTCGGCGACCAGGTCGACAGCCGCTACGGCGGCACGGCCGGTCCGCTGCACAACCAGATAGCCGAGCCGGACCGTGCCACCGACAACAGCACGGCCTGGCAGGCGGACTACGACCAGAAGCACTTCCAGGACCTCTACTTCGGTACGGGAAGCACCACCGAGTCGCTCAAGAAGTACTACGAGAAGCAGTCCTCGGGCCGCTACTCGGTCGACGGTGAAGTGACCGACTGGGTCAAGGTCCCCTACAACGAGGCCCGTTACGGTTCCAACAAGGCCTCCACGGGGGCCTGGTACGCGGTCCAGGACGGCGTCAACGCCTGGGTCGCCGAGCGCGAGGCGGCCGGCGAGACCGCGGCCCAGATCAAGGCGGAACTCGCCGAGTTCGACCAGTGGGACCGCTACGACCACGACGGCGACGGCGACTTCAACGAGCCCGACGGCTACATCGACCACTTCCAGATCGTGCACGCCGGTGAGGACGAGTCCGCGGGCGGCGGCGCCCAGGGCGAGGACGCCATCTGGGCCCACCGCTGGTACGCCTTCGGCACCGACGCCGGCGCCACCGGCCCCGACGGCAACAGGCTGGGCGGCACACAGATCGGCGACTCCGGCATCTGGGTCGGCGACTACACCATCCAGCCGGAGAACGGCGGACTCGGCGTCTACGCCCACGAGTACGGCCACGACCTCGGTCTGCCGGACGAGTACGACACCAACGGCGGCGACAACTCCACCGGCTTCTGGACGCTGATGTCGTCGGGCTCCTGGCTCGGCCGCGGCAAGGACGCCATCGGTGACCTGCCGGGCGACTTCAACACGTGGGACAAGCTGCAGCTGGGCTGGCTCGACTACGACGTGGCGAAGGCTGGCGCGTACTCGAAGCACAAGCTGGGCCTGTCGGAGTACAACACCACCGACAAGCAGGCCCTGGTGGTCGCGCTGCCCGACAAGGCGGTCACCACCGAGATCGTCACCCCGGCCCAGGGCTCGACCCAGTGGTGGAGCGGCAGCGGCAACGACCTGCGCAACACGCTGTCGCGTTCGGTCGACCTGACCGGCAAGTCCTCGGCCACGCTGACCCTGGACGGCTGGTACGACATCGAGGCCGACTACGACTACCTCTACACCGAGGTGTCGACGGACGGCGGCACCAACTGGTCCGTGCTCGACGGCACGGTCGACGGTCAGCCGATCCCCCGTGACGGCAGCGGCAAGCCCGCCCTGACCGGCACGGTCGACGCCTACAAGAAGCTGTCGTACTCGCTGGACGCCTACGCGGGCCAGAAGGTCGACGTCCGTTTCCGCTACCAGACGGACGGCGGCGTGGCGCTGAAGGGCTTCGCGGCCGACGAGATCGCGGTGACCGCGGACGGCTCGCCGGTGTTCTCCGACAACGCCGAGTCGGCGGACGCCGCTTGGACCGCGACCGGCTTCTCGCGGGCCGGTGCGTCCTTCACCAAGGACTACGCGCAGTACTACCTCGCCGAGAACCGTCAGTACGTGTCGTACGACAAGACCCTGAAGGTCGGCCCGTACAACTTCGGCTTCGCGAGCCGTCCCAACTGGGTGGAGCACTACCCGTACCAGAACGGTCTGTTGATCTGGAAGTGGGACACCTCGCAGGCGGACAACAACACCACCGTCCACCCCGGCACCGGTCTGATCCTGCCGGTCGACTCGCACCCGACGGCCCTGAAGTGGACCGACGGCACGCTGCTGCGCAACCGCATCCAGGCGTACGACTCGCCGTTCAGCCTGTACGGCACGGACGGCATCACGCTGCACAAGGCGGACGTGCCGCTGAAGATCAGGTCGACGAAGGGTGTCTCGGTCTTCAACGACCACACGAACACCTACTACGACTCGTCGAACCCGACAGGTGGTGTCAATGTCACTGACACCAACACCAAGATCAAGATCGTCAATGAGGCCACCGCCGGCTCGACGATCTCGCTCCAGGTCGGCCCCGCGGTGAAGTAGACCGTATCTCCGCAGGTCAGAAGCGTATCGGCGGTGACCCCCTGGCGGGTCGCCGCCGATCGTGTTTAGGTGCGTCCTGTGGCTCGCTTATTGACACCGACCGGAATGGGGATGTGACTGCATGGCCGCAGGAGGTTTCTGCAAGCTGCCGAACGGCACCGTGGTGGTGGCACTGAACCTGCCCAGCCCCACCGCCGTCGGCTGCCAGGGCGTGCGCGTCCTGGTCCACGCCCACAACCGGGCGCGCGCCCTGACGCGGCTGCGCAACCTGGGCCTGCGGGCGGTCTACCTCCGCGGCAACGCGGCCCCACCGACCCCGGACGAGATCACGGCGGTCCTGCACCACCCCGACGGCCTGATATGGCGAACGGCCCCTGACAACGGTGTCGCGACCCCGGAGCTCATGACGGAGCTGTGGCACCCGATCAGGGCGCTGCTGAGACCCCCGGCGGCCCGGGTCTAGGCCTCAGGCCCTGGGTCGCCTACTGGACGACGGGCTTCCCGGACAGCTCGACGCCCGCCTCGCGCAGCTCCTCCAGGGCGCGGTCGGTGCTGTCCTGGGCCACCCCCGCCGTCAGGTCCAGCAGGACGCGCGTGCGGAAGCCCTCCTTCGCGGCGTCCAGCGCGGTCGCCCGCACGCAGTGGTCCGTCGCGATGCCGACCACGTCGACCTCGTCGATCTCCCGGGCCCGCAGCCAGTCGCCGAGCTTCACCCCGTTCTCGTCGGCCCCCTCGAACCCGCTGTACGCGGCGGCGTACGCCCCCTTGTCGAAGACGGCGTCGATCGCGCCGGAGGCGACGGCGGGGGCGAAGTTCGGGTGGAAGCCCACCCCCTCCGTGCCCGCGACACAGTGCGCGGGCCAGGAGCGGACGAAGTCGGGGTTGTCGGCGAAGTGGCCACCGGGCGCGATGTGGTGGTCGCGGGTCGCCACCACATGCCGGTACCCGGCCGGGGCCTGGCCGATCAGCTCGGTGATGGCGGCGGCCACATCGGCACCCCCGGCCACCGCGAGAGAGCCCCCTTCGCAGAAGTCGTTCTGCACGTCTACGACGATCAAGGCGCGGCGCATGGTCGGTGTCCTTCTATGAGTGAAGTTACGAGCCTAGAGACTCCGGCGGCCCTGCGGGAGGGGGCGTGGCTGGGGACATGCGCTCTAGTTACCCGAGCGCCCGTGGACGTACTCCGTCGGAATGACGGGTTCCCCGCGCGAGAGCTGCGTCGCCGACAGCGGCAGGTTGGCGCGGGCGGCCGTGTGCCGGTCGCGTACGGCGTCCAGCGGCTCGCGGGCCACGACCTCGCCGCCCTTGACCAGCTCGACGAGCAGCTGCCGGTCCACCAGCTCCGCCGGCACCGGACCGGTGCCGATGACCTCGGCCTCGGCCACCCCGTCCTCGTCCAGCCGCCGCGCCGCCCACTTGCGGCCGCCGATGGACGTCTTGCCGCCGGTGGACCTCTTCGCCACCGGCAGCAGCGGCGCGGCCGGGTCGGCGGACTCGGCGCGCGCGACCAGCTTGTAGACCATGGAGCAGGTCGGGTGCCCGGAGCCGGTCACCAGCTGGGTGCCGACGCCGTACGCGTCCACGGGCGCCGCGGCCAGCGAGGCGATGGCGTATTCGTCCAGGTCGGAGGTGACGACGATCCGTGTGCCGGTCGCGCCCAGCTCGTCCAGCTGCTGCCGCACCCGGTGCGCGACCAGGAGCAGGTCGCCGGAGTCGATGCGCACGGCGCCCAGCTCGGGGCCGGCCACCTCGACGGCCGTACGGACTGCCTCGGCGACGTCGTACGTGTCCACGAGCAGCGTCGTGCCCCGGCCCAGCGAGTCCACCTGGGCGCGGAAGGCGTCCCGCTCGTGGTCGTGCAGGAGGGTGAAGGCGTGCGCGGAGGTGCCGACGGTCGGGATGCCGTAGCGGAAGCCCGCGGCCAGGTCGGAGGTGGTCGCGAAGCCGCCGACGTAGGCGGCCCGCGCGGCGGCCACGGCGGACAGCTCGTGGGTGCGGCGCGCGCCCATCTCGATCAGCGGCCGCTCGCCCGCGGCGGAGGCCATGCGGGAGGCGGCCGCCGCGATCGCCGAGTCGTGGTTGAGGATCGACAGGATCACGGTCTCCAGGAGCACGCACTCGGCGAAGGAGCCCTCGACCCGGATGATGGGCGAGCCGGGGAAGTACACCTCGCCCTCGGGGTAGCCCCAGATGTCACCGCTGAAGCGGTAGCCGGCCAGCCACTGGAGGGTCTCCTCGTCGACGATCTGCCGCTCGCGCAGGAAGCCGAGGACGGCCGCGTCGAAGCGGAAGTTCTCGACGGCGTCCAGGACACGCCCGGTGCCCGCCACGACGCCGTAGCGGCGCCCGTGCGGCAGCCGCCTGGTGAAGACCTCGAACACGCTCCGCCGTTCGGCCGTACCCGCCTTCAGGGCGGCCTGCAGCATCGTCAGCTCGTACTGGTCCGTGAAGAGCGCCGTCGAGGGAACATCCACCGGCAGCCCAAGGTCCGCTGTGTTCATGGCGATAGATGCTACCCCCATTTCGTCAGTGTGACGATTTTGGCTGGGCGTGGCAGCATGGGGCCTGTGACGTCACCCGCTCCCCTAGAGATCGAACGCACCGAGTCGGCGGAGGAGGTCTTCGCCGTACCCGAGCCCGACGTCCCCTGGGTCACGATCGTCCACAACGACCCGGTCAACCTCATGAGCTATGTGACCTACGTCTTCCAGACGTACTTCGGCTACACCAAGGACAAGGCCACCAAGCTCATGCTCGACGTCCACCACAAGGGCCGGGCAGTCGTCTCCAGCGGCAGCCGCGAGGAGATGGAACGCGACGTGCAGGCGATGCACGGCTACGGTCTGTGGGCCACCCTCCAGCAGGACCGGAAGTAACGACCCCACTGATGCCAGGACACTTCGAACCGCTCCCCGGCGGCGGCGCGGCCGTCGCACTCGACGATGTCGAGATCTCCATCATCCGGTCGCTCGCCGTCCAGCTCCTGGAGCTCATCGGCCCCGGTCCCGGCGCGGACGCCCCCGAGGACCCGCTCGCCGAGCTGTTCGCCGAGGGTCCGAGCGAGCCCCCCGAGGATCCGGTGCTGCGCCGTCTGTTCCCGGACGCCTACAGCGACCCGGAGAAGGCGCCGGACTCGCCCCAGGACGCCGAGGAACAGCTGGCCCATTCGGCCGAGTTCCGCCGCTACACCGAGAACGACCTCAGGGCCGGGAAGCGGGAGAACTGCATCGCGGTGATCCGCTCCCTGGACGCGCTGGCGCCGGTGGACGACGGCGGGGCGGTCCTCAAGCTGTCCCCGGACCAGTCCCGGCAGTGGCTCTCCGCCCTCAACGACCTGCGCCTGGCGATCGGATCGCGGCTCGAGATCATCGACGAGGACGACACGGATCTGCTCTACCGGCTGCCGGACGAGGACCCGCGCAAGCCGATGGTGATGGCGTACCTCTGGCTCGGCGGTCTCCAGGAGACCCTCGTCACCACCCTGATGCCCTGATTTCGTCCGATATGGCGTCCTCTCAGCAGACGCTCAAATCCGAATAACGATCACGTCACCATTGCGGCCTAATTTGCCGCTGTTGAAAGCTCTTTGTCCGTTTCTTCCTGTGTGATGTGCCACAGGCGGCGCCGTTGATCAATATTGCGGCCGTGGATAAATCTTCACGACCGCCCGGCCAACACCACCCATGTTCGGCCGGGTGCGCTACCGAGCCGGCGACCGCCGGCCAGGCACAGCTCCATCAATCCGGGGGGGATCGAAACCCGGTCCGAGGCCGACGAAAGGCCCGGGCCGGCATGGAGAAAGGCGCACCACACATGACCTCTGCCAAGGTCACCGACACCCCTGAAGAGGGGTACGAGCGCGGGCTCGGCAGCCGTCAGGTCCAGATGATCGCGATCGGCGGCGCCATCGGCGTCGGCCTGTTCCTGGGCGCTGGGGCGAACATCGCCAAGGCCGGACCCAGCCTCATTCTCATGTACGCCCTCGCCGGCATCATCATCTTCTTCATCATGCGGGCCCTCGGCGAGCTGCTGCTCTACCGCCCGGTCTCGGGCTCCTTCGCGGAGTACTCGCGGGAGTTCCTCGGCCCGTTCTTCGGCTACTTCACCGGCTGGACCTACTGGCTGATGTGGGTCGTGACCGGCATGGCCGAGCTGACGGCCGCCGCGATCTACGTCAACGACTGGTTCCCGTCCGTCCCGCAGTGGGTGACGGCACTGGTCTTCCTGGTGGTCCTGTTCGTGGCCAACCTGATCTCGGTGAAGCTGTTCGGCGAGATCGAGTTCTGGTTCTCCATGGTCAAGGTCACCGCGCTCGTCGGCATGATCGTGATCGGCCTCGGCGTCCTCACCTTCGGCTTCAGCGCCGCCGGTGACACCGCCACCGTGTCCAACCTCTGGCAGTTCGACGGCTTCTTCCCCAAGGGCATCGGCTCCTCCCTGATGACCCTGCAGGGCGTCATGTTCGCCTACCTGGCCGTCGAGTTGGTCGGTGTGACGGCGGGCGAGTCCGAGAACCCGGAGAAGACCCTCCCGAAGGCGATCAACAGCCTGCCCTGGCGCATCGCGCTCTTCTACGTCGGTGCCCTCACCGTCATCCTGTGCGTGGTCAAGTGGACCGAGTTCGCGCCGGGCGTCAGCCCCTTCGTGAAGGCGTTCGCGATGATCGGCATCCCGACCGGCGCCGGAATCGTCAACCTCGTGGTGCTCACCGCGGCCCTGTCGTCCTGCAACTCCGGCATGTACTCCACGGGCCGTATGCTGCGCACCCTCGCGGACAACGGCGAGGCGCCCCGGGCGTTCTGCCGCCTGTCGGCCTCGAAGACCCCCGCGCTCGGCATCACGGTCTCCGTCGCCTTCATGGCCATCGGTGTGGTCCTCAACTACATCGTCCCGGAGAAGGCGTTCGGCTACGTCACCTCGGTGGCGACCGCGGCCGGCATCTGGACCTGGCTGATGATCCTGATCAGCCACGTCCTGTACCGCCGCGCGGTGACCTCGGGCCGGCTGCCGGCCTCCTCCTTCCCGGCGCCGGGCGGCGCGGTGTGCTCGTACATCGCGATCGTGTTCCTGCTCTTCGTCACCGGCCTGATCGCGTACGACGCCGACTCCCGCGTCTGCCTGTACGTGATGGCGGGCTGGGCCGTCGCCCTCGGGATCGGCTGGCTGTTCCTCAAGAACCGCACTCCCGAGATCGCCGACCGCCGGGGGCCGGAGCTGGAGCGGGTGGGCTGACCACCGCGCATCAACCACCTCTGAACCATCAGAAAGGACGTCCTGCCCCGGCGAGTACTCGTGGCACTCGCCGGGGCAGCCGCTCAGGGCGTCCGGCATATGGGCCCTCCCGTACCACCCCTCGGTACGGGAGGGCCCGCCCGTCGCCCACCACCGCCCTACCTGACGCGCTTCGCGCGGCCCCGTTTCCTCTGTTTATCCTGGCGACCATGCTGACCATCACCCAGGCCCTGTTCGACAAGATCGTCGCCCACGCGCGCGAGGACCACCCCGACGAGGCGTGCGGTGTGGTCGCCGGTCCGGTGGGCGCCGGCCGCCCCGAGCGTTTCGTCCCGATGCTGAACGCGGCACGCTCGCCCACGTTCTACGAGTTCGACTCGCAGGACCTCCTCAAGCTCTACCGCGAGATGGACGACCGCGACGAGGAGCCGGTGATCATCTACCACTCCCACACGGCGACCGAGGCCTACCCCTCCCGTACCGACATCTCCTACGCCAACGAGCCCGGCGCCCACTACGTCCTGGTCTCCACCGCCGACACCGACGAGGCGGGTCCCTTCCAGTTCCGCTCGTTCCGCATCGTGGAGGGAGAGGTGACCGAGGAGGAGGTCAAGGTCGTGAATGCCTACTGATCTCGCAGTTCGGTCAGAATTCATCCACGATGCGAGATCACATTCCAGGGGGCGGAGGGGGAATCGATACGATGAATCCATGGTTCTTCCCGACGTGAGCGACAAGGCGCCGAGCGTGCTGCTCGTGGCGCGGCTGCACGTCGATCTGTGCAGGCTGAACAGCGCCATCTGTTGACGTTCCCTGCCGCCGTACGGCCGTGAGCCGCGGCGCGGTGCCGTGTGCCTACAGACCCGACCCTTTCCGACAGGAGCCCGCAACCATGGCCATCGAGGTCCGCATCCCCACCATCCTCCGCCAGTACACCGGCGGCGAGAAGGCCGTCGAGGGCGCCGGGGAGACCCTCGCCGAGCTGTTCGCCGACCTCGAGTCCCGGCACGCGGGCATCCAGGCCCGCATCGTCGACGACGGCAAGCTGCGCCGCTTCGTCAACGTGTACCTGAACGACGAGGACGTCCGCTTCCTCGACAGCATCAACACCAAGCTGTCCGACGGCGACACCGTCACGATCCTGCCGGCGGTGGCCGGCGGTATGGCCTGATCCCGATGCGCTACGACTCCCCGCTCGCCGCGGTGGGCAACACCCCCCTGGTGCGCCTGCCGCGGTTGTCGCCGTCCGCCGACGTCCGGATCTGGGCGAAGCTGGAGGACCGCAACCCGACCGGCTCGGTCAAGGACCGTCCCGCCCTGCACATGATCGAGCAGGCGGAGAAGGACGGCCGGCTGACCCCGGGCTGCACGATCCTCGAGCCCACCTCCGGCAACACCGGCATCTCCCTGGCCATGGCGGCCAAGCTCAAGGGCTACCGCATGGTGTGCGTGATGCCCGAGAACACCTCGCAGGAACGGCGCGACCTGCTCGGCATGTGGGGCGCCGAGATCATCTCCAGCCCGGCCGCGGGCGGCTCCAACACCGCGGTGCGCGTGGCCAAGGAGCTCTCCGCCGAGCACCCGGACTGGGTGATGCTCTACCAGTACGGAAACCCGGACAACGCGGGCGCCCACTACGCCACGACCGGCCCGGAGATCCTCGCCGACCTCCCCTCCGTCACCCACTTCGTCGCGGGCCTCGGCACCACCGGCACCCTCATGGGCGTCGGCCGCTTCCTGCGCGAGCACAAGCCGGACGTGAAGATCGTCGCCGCCGAACCGCGCTACGACGACCTGGTGTACGGCCTGCGCAACCTCGACGAGGGCTTCGTACCCGAGCTGTACGACGCCTCCGTCCTCACCACCCGCTTCTCGGTCGGCTCGGCCGACGCGGTCACCCGTACCCGTGAACTCCTCCAGCAGGAGGGCATCTTCGCGGGCGTCTCCACCGGCGCCGCGCTGCACGCCGCGATCGGTGTCGGCAAGAAGGCGCTGAATGCCGGCGAGAGCGCCGACATCGTGTTCGTCGTGGCCGACGGCGGCTGGAAGTACCTCTCCACGGGCGTCTACACGGCGGCCACCACGGAAGAGGCCATCGCGACGCTGCACGGCCAGCTCTGGGCCTAGGCTTTCCTCTCCCGCTTTCCAACTACCGCCATCTACGCGCCAACCCCCTCCTACGAGGGGGCCAAGCGCTGCCTATGGAGCGGCAAAGATCTCTTTCGGGGGGATTGGCGAGGGGTGCCCCGCGGTTAGGTTCGCCCCGTCCTGTCATGTCACGCTCACCGGCAGGGCGCCCTGAGTGTCATGCTCATGATCGCGCTCTCTGCCGCCGCTACGCGCGTCACGGGCCTGCCACCCGACTCGAGATCCCCACTCCCGATGGAGGCAGCACCCCATGCGTGAGTCACGCCAGAGCAAGCGGAGACGGAGCCTGCGCAAGCTCCTCGCCGTTGCAGTGCCCGCCCTCGCCCTCACCGTCGCCGGACTGTTCGCCGCCCCGACGGCCGGCGCCCAGACCGCTCCCGTCACCTCGCACACCACCAAGGCCACCCAGAACGCCAAGGCCCTGACCGACCCGCAGCGGCAGAGCTTCCACTCCACCGGCAAGGCCGGCCAGAAGGTGCCCACCGAGCACCTCTGTGCCACCGCCGGGCCGGGCCGGGCGTCCTGCTTCGCCCAGCGCCGCACCGACATCAGGCAGCGCCTGTCCGCCGCGCTCGCCGCCGCCCCCTCCGGCCTCAGCCCGGCCAACCTGCACAGCGCCTACAACCTGCCCTCGACGGGCGGCTCCGGACTGACCGTCGCCGTCGTCGACGCCTACAACGACCCCAACGCCGAGTCGGACCTGGCCACTTACCGCTCGCAGTACGGCCTGTCCGCGTGCACCAAGGCCAACGGCTGCTTCAAGCAGGTCAGCCAGACCGGCTCCACCACCTCGCTGCCCCCCAACGACACGGGCTGGGCGGGTGAGGAGGCGCTGGACATCGACATGGTCAGCGCGGTCTGCCCGAACTGCAACATCATCCTGGTCGAGGCCACTTCGCCCACCGACGCCAACCTCGGCATCGCCGAGAACGAGGCCGTCTCGCTCGGCGCCAAGTTCGTCTCCAACAGCTGGGGCGGGTCCGAGTCCTCCTCCCAGACCAGCGAGGACACCCAGTACTTCAGGCACCCGGGCGTCGCCATCACCGTCTCCTCGGGTGACTCCGCCTACGGCGCGGAGTACCCGGCGACCTCCCAGTATGTGACCGCCGTCGGCGGCACCGCGTTGTCGACGTCCGCCAACTCCCGTGGTTGGACCGAGTCGGTGTGGAAGACCAACAGCACCGAGGGCACCGGCTCCGGCTGCTCGGCGTACGACCCCAAGCCGACCTGGCAGACCGACACCGGCTGCTCCAAGCGCATGGAGGCCGACGTCTCCGCGGTCGCCGACCCGGCCACCGGCGTCGCGGTCTACGACACCTACGGCGGCTCCGGCTGGGCGGTCTACGGCGGCACCAGCGCCTCCGCCCCGATCATCGCCGGCGTCTACGCCCTCGCGGGCACCCCGGGCTCCGCCGACTACCCGGCGAAGTACCCCTACTCCCACACCAGCAACCTGTACGACGTGACCAGCGGCAACAACGGCAGCTGCTCGCCCTCGTACTTCTGCACCGCCGGCACCGGCTACGACGGCCCGACCGGCTGGGGCACCCCGAACGGCACCGCCGCCTTCACCGCCGGAACCGGCAGCGGCAACACGGTGACCGTCACCAACCCGGGCAGCCAGTCCACCGCGACCGGCAGCTCGGTCAGCCTGCAGATCCACGCCAGCGACAGCGCGGGCGCGAGCCTCACCTACAGCGCCTCCGGGCTGCCGACCGGCCTGTCCATCAGCAGCTCCACCGGCCTGATATCCGGTACGGCGTCCACCGCGGGCACGTACAACGTGACCGTCTCCGCGTCCGACTCCACCGGCGCCTCCGGCTCGGCCTCCTTCACCTGGACAGTCAGCACCTCCGGCGGCGGCACCTGCACCTCGGCGCAGCTGCTCGGCAACCCGGGCTTCGAGTCCGGCAGCTCGAGCTGGACGGCGACCAGCGGTGTCATCACGAACGACACCGGTGAGGCTGCGCACGGCGGCTCCTACAAGGCCTGGCTCGACGGCTACGGCTCCTCCCACACCGACACCGTGTCCCAGTCGGTGACCATCCCCTCCGGCTGCAAGGCCACCTTCACCTTCTGGCTGCACATCGACAGCGCGGAGACCACCACCAGTACCCAGTACGACAAGCTGACGGTGACCGCCGGTTCGACGACCCTGGCCACGTACTCGAACCTCAACAAGGCCTCGGGCTACACCCAGAAGACCTTCGACCTGTCCTCGTTCGCGGGCTCGACGGTCACCCTGAAGTTCTCCGGAGTGGAGGACTCCTCCCTCCAGACCAGCTTCGTCGTCGACGACACCGCCGTCACGACCAGCTGACATACCGCTGAACGGAGGACCCCGGTCGGAGTATCCGGCCGGGGTCCTGCCGGGATCCGAACGCAGACGGGGAACGTCACAACTGCACCAGGTCCCCTCCCGGCGAAAAGGCGGTCACTCCATGCGCCGTACCACCCTCCACGGCACGACGGTCACGGCCGCGGCAGTGCTCCTCCTCATGGGCTGCACCACCGACGGCGGCGGGGGGCACGCGAGCAGCGGCAGCACCGCCGTCTCATCCTCTCCCACGCCGTCCGCGTCGCACCCTTCGAACGGCGCCTGCACGTCCGCGGTCATGCTCAACGTCGACGACAACGGCCGCGTCCTCTGCCTCACACGCGGCGGACAGGTCCGCATCTCCCTGGACGGCACCAAGGAGCGCCCATGGAAGCCGGTCGCCATCAGCGGCAGCGGGGTGCTCAGGCCCATCAACGCGGGCATCGTCATCATGCCGGGCGACGTGAACGTCGCCTACGAGGCGATCGCCTCCGGCACCACGACCCTCACCTCGTCCCGCCCGCTGTGCGCCAGCCCCAGCAGCCCCGGCCAGGTGTCCTGCCTGGGCATCCAGGACTGGACGGTGACGGTCCGGGTCCGCTGAAACGCACGGAGACCCGCTGAGCAGCCGCGCTCAGCTCGCCAGATGCCGCACCTGGTCCCACAGGACCGGGTCGACCACACCCACCCGCCGTCGGAAGTCCCACACCGGGACCTGCCGCAGCTCGTCCGTCTCCAGAAAGCTGGGCCGGCCGTGCGCGTCGCCGACCGAACCCGGCGGGAGCGGGATCACCCCGGCGCGCTCGTCGTGATACTTACTGGTGATCTTCGCGACCGTGGCCCGCTTGCCGTGCACCGCGAGCACCAGACAGGGGCGGTCCTTGGCTCCCGGCCCCACTTCGTGCGGCACGTTCGCCCACCAGATGTCACCGGGCCGCGGCTGCGCCGCACGTCCCGCCGGACGTTCACGGCGGCCCGGCGGCCGGGTCCGCGCCCGCTGCGGCCGGCGGCTGCGTCCCCAGCCGTCGACGAGCGTGGCGACCAGCGCGAGCAGCACCACCGCCGCGAGCGCAAGCCACCAGGACGTGTCCATACGACGACGTTACCGGCGTGCGATTCCCCGCGCGCGCCCTCTCGCGCGACTCCGCGCCCCCGGTCCAGCCGAACCGGTGACACCACAGGTGAGTTCGCCCACAACGGCCCCTGGCGGAGGAGCGACCGGCCCTTTTGCGCCTTACGCTCAACGGACCGCACGACCCCTGTCTGCCCCACTCCTTCCGGATTCGCCAACGGAGGTTTCTGCTTCATGAAGCTCACCGTCGTCGGCTGCTCGGGGTCGTTTCCGTCCGCGGAATCGGCCTGCTCGAGCTACCTCGTAGAGGCCGACGGCTTCCGGCTGCTCCTCGACATGGGCAACGGCGCCCTGGGCGAGCTGCAGCGCCACTGCGGTCTCTACGACCTCGACGCGATCTTCCTCAGCCATCTGCACGCCGACCACTGCATCGACATGCTCGCCTACTTCGTGGCGCGCTACTACCGGCACGACGGCGGCCGCGCCGAACCGCTCCCCGTCTACGGACCCGAGGGCACGGAACAGCGCCTCACCACCGCCTACGCCGACACCCCCTCCGCCTCCTCCATGAGCGAGGTCTTCGACTTCCACACGGTGAAGCCGTCCACGTTCGAGATCGGCCCGTTCACCGTGCACACCGAGAAGGTGCGCCATCCCGTGGAGGCGTACGGCATCCGCGTCGAGCACGGCGGCAGGTCGCTGACGTACTCCGGCGACACGGGCGTCACCGAGGCGCTCGACGAGCTGGCCCGGGACACCGACCTGTTCCTGTGCGAGGCCGCGTTCACGTACGGCAAGGAGAACATCCCGGATCTCCACCTCAACGGCCGCGAGGCCGGCGAGACGGCGACCCGCGCGGGCGCCCGCCGACTGCTCCTCACCCACATCCCCCCGTGGACCGACCCCCAGATCAACCTGACCCACGCCCGCGAGGCGTACGACGGTCCGGTGGAACTGGCGGCGCCGAGAATGTCGTACGAGATCTGAAGTCCGTACGGGGTTCAGGCCCGTACGCCCACGAAAAGGCCCCGGAACCATGTGACTTGGTTCCGGGGCCTTCGTCACGCCGTGGCGGGGCTCACGCCTTGGTGAGGTCCTCGATCTCCTCCTCGGGCTCGCGGCCCGGGGTGGGGAGGTTGAACTTGGTGATGGCGAAGCGGAAGACGACGTAGTAGATCACCGCGAACACCAGGCCGATCGGGATGATCAGCCAGGGCTTGGTCGCCAGGTTCCAGTTGAGCGCGTAGTCGATGAAGCCCGCGGAGAATGTGAAGCCCGCGTGCACGCCGAGCGCCCAGGTGATCGCCATGGACAGGGCCGTCAGGACCGCGTGAATCGCGTACAGCACCGGGGCGACGAACATGAACGAGAACTCGATGGGCTCGGTGACGCCGGTGACGAAGGACGTCAGGGCGAGCGAGAGCATCATGCCCAACACGGCCTTGCGGCGCTCGGGGCGGGCCGAGTGCGCGATGGCCAGGGCGGCTGCCGGCAGACCGAACATCATGATCGGGAAGAAGCCGGACATGAACTGGCCCGCGGTCGGGTCATGGGCGAAGAAGCGGTTGAGGTCACCGTGGACCATCTCGCCGGCCGCGTTCTTGAAGTCGCCGATCTGGAACCAGGAGACGGTGTTCACGAACTGGTGCATGCCGACCGGGATCAGCGCGCGGTTGATGAGGCCGAACAGACCCGCGCCCAAGGCGCCCAGACCGGTCATCCACTCGCCGAAGTTGGAGATGACCTCACCGATGGGCTCCCAGACCAGGCCGAAGAAGACACCCATGACCGTGCCGACGAAGGCCATGATGATCGGCACCAGGCGGCGGCCGTTGAAGAAGCCGAGCCAGTCCACGAGCTTGGTGCGGTGGAACCGCCGCCACACCACGGCGCCCAGCAGACCCATCACGATGCCGCCGAGGACACCGGGATTGTTGTAGGTCGCGGCCACGTCCGCACCCGCCTGGACCTTCGCCTCGGTGACCGGGAACGCTTTGAGGACGTTGCTGTAGACCAGGAAGCCGACCAGGGCGGCCAGTGCGGTGGAGCCGTCCGACTTCTTCGCGAAGCCGATCGCGACACCGATGCAGAACAGCAGCGGCAGGTTGTCGAAGATCGCGCCGCCGGCCGTGGCGAACACAGCTGTAACCTTGTCCGGCAGGTTCAGCTTGTCATGAATGTCCTGCTGCCCGAATCGGAGCAGCAGACCAGCCGCCGGCAGCACGGCGATGGGCAGCTGAAGACTGCGGCCTACCTTCTGCAGGCCCTGGAACAGCCCGGATCCCCGCTTCTTCGCGGGAGCCGCCGCAGGCGTGGCGGTCGCGGTGCTCATACTTCCTCCATCGGGTGGTGGTCTACACCACTCAGTGGTGTAGACCTGTTTTAGCAGATGAAGGCGGTGTATGGAACCCGCTAATTCAGCAACCGGAGCGCTACGCGCCGTACTCCGTTCAGGCCCCCGCGGACCCCTCCTCAGACCTTCGTCACGTCCTCCACCTCCTCCTCCGGCTCCCGCCCCGGAGTCTTCAGATCGAACCTCGTGATCGCGAAGCGGAACACCACGTAATAGACGGCGGCGAAGCACAGGCCGATCGGGATGATCGCCCAGGGTTTCGTCGCCAGGTTCCAGTTGATGACGTAGTCGATCAGGCCCGCCGAGAAGCTGAACCCGTCGTGCACCCCCAGCGCCCACGTCACCGCCATCGAGACACCCGTCAGCAGCGCATGGACCGCGTACAGCAACGGCGCGATGAAGAGGAACGAGTACTCGATCGGCTCGGTGATGCCCGTCACGAACGACGTCAGCGCCACCGACAGCATCAGACCGCCCACCTCCTTGCGGCGATGTGGCTTCGCGCAGTGCGTGATCGCCAGCGCCGCCGCCGGGAGCGCGAACATCATGATCGGGTAGAAGCCCGACGTGAACTGCCCCGCGTTCGGGTCGCCCGCCAGGAACATGTTGATGTCACCGTGCACCACCTGACCGTCCGGCTTGGTGTAGCTGCCGAACTGGAACCAGATGGGCACGTTCAGGAACTGATGCAGTCCGACGACCAGCAGCGCACGGTTCGCGACCCCGAAGACACCCGCACCCCACGCCCCCGCGTCCCGCAGCCACCGGCTGAAACTCTCCAGCCCGCCCCCGATCGGCGGCCAGATCCACAGACACAGCGCCGCGAACAGGATCGCGACGAACGCCATGATGATCGGGACGAGCCGACGCCCGTTGAAGAAGCCCAGCCAGTCCACCAGCTTCGTGCGATGGAACCGCGCCCAGAAGAACGCCGCCAGCAGCCCCATCACGATCCCGCCGAAGACACCCGGGTTCTGAAAGGTGAACGCCGTCACCGACCCCTCCCGGACCTGGCAGCCGATGTTCGCGATCGCCTTCGACCCGACCGGACAGTCCTGCGGGAACTGGTGCAGCACCCCGTAGTAGACGAGAAACCCCGCCACCGCCGCTAGCGCCGTCGAACCGTCCGACTTCTTCGCCATCCCGATCGCGACACCCACACAGAACAGCAGCGGCAGCCCGAGCGACCCGTCGAGCAGCGCACCGCCCGCACCCAGCATCACCTTCGAGACCGTCGTCCAGCCGAGCCCCTCGGCCCCCACCACCCCCGGTTGACCGAGCCCGATCAGCAGCCCCGCCGCCGGCAGCACCGCGATCGGCAACTGCAGACTGCGCCCCATCTTCTGCAGCCCCTGGAACACCCTGTGCCAACGCACGCGCGCGGGACCGGCCATGCTGTCGGCGCTCATGGGCCTCCTCGGACCGCTCGGCTCAGAAGCGGGTTTGGCGACCGAACCACAGCTGGTGTAGACCAGTTGGCAGACGGCTTCGCTGTCGTGATCGCCATCATTCGATATGTGCGACATGGCCGCTCGCGAAGCTGGGCCAACTGTGGGTTACTGCGACAAAGCGGTTCGGATCAGGGAGAAGGAACATGGCCAGCAAGGCTGAGAAGATCGTCGCCGGGCTCGGCGGCATCGACAACATCGAGGAGATCGAGGGCTGCATCACGCGCCTGCGCACCGAGGTCGCCGACCCCTCGCTGGTCGACGAAGCCGCCCTGAAGGCCGCCGGCGCCCACGGAGTCGTCAAGATGGGCACCGCGATCCAGGTCGTCATCGGCACCGACGCCGACCCCATCGCCGGGGAGATCGAAGACATGATGTGAACCCCGCGGTTCACCCTGAAGGGGCTCATCCCGACGCGGGAGGAGCCCCTGCCGCGTGTACGGCTAGGCTCGACGCCATGTCTCGAATCGACGGCCGCACGCCCGAACAGCTCCGCCCGGTCACCATCGAACGCGGCTGGAGCAAGCACGCCGAGGGCTCCGTCCTCGTCTCCTTCGGCGACACCAAGGTCTTCTGCACGGCCTCCGTCACCGAAGGCGTCCCCCGCTGGCGCAAGGGCAGCGGCGAGGGCTGGGTCACGGCCGAGTACGCCATGCTGCCCCGCGCCACCAACACCCGCGGCGACCGCGAGTCCGTCAAGGGCCGCATCGGCGGCCGTACGCACGAGATCTCCCGCCTCATCGGCCGCTCCCTGCGCGCCGTCATCGACTACAAGGCCCTCGGCGAGAACACCATCGTCCTCGACTGCGACGTCCTCCAGGCCGACGGCGGCACGCGCACGGCCGCCATCACCGGCGCGTACGTCGCCCTCGCCGACGCAGTCACCTGGGCCCAGGGCAAGAAGCTCATCCGCGCCGGCCGCCAGCCGCTCACCGGCACGGTCTCCGCGGTCTCCGTCGGCATCGTCGGCGGCGTCCCCCTCCTCGACCTCTGCTACGAGGAGGACGTACGCGCCGAGACCGACATGAACGTCGTCTGCACCGGCGACGGCCGCTTCGTCGAGGTCCAGGGCACCGCCGAGGCCGAGCCCTTCGCCCGCGAGGAGCTCAACGCACTCCTCGACCTCGCCGTGGCCGGCTGCACCGAGCTCGCCGCGATCCAGCGCACGGCTCTGGAAGCCACGCTCGAGAAGTAGCCCTGAAGGTAAAGGGCGGCCCAAAAGCAGCAGCGTGGCGGGGCAACCCGACCGGTCCTCCCGGCGTCCCTACGGATACGGGCGCGCGGCCCCACCACCGCGCGCCCGGCCAGCCGTTCCAGGCCGAATCCCAGGCCGTATCAGGGGAGGGACCCACCCATGGCCGCGAGCCGACACCGACGCCGAGCCCGCATCACCGCCGTTGCCGCCGCCGCGGCGGCCGTCGCACTCACCGCCGGACTCACCACCGGCTGCGACGCCGTCAACAAGGCCCTGGACTGCGTTCAGACCGCCGACTCCATCGCCGACAGCGTCACCGACCTCCAGCAGGCGGTCGAGAACGCGGCGAACGACCCGACACAGGCCGACGAGTCGCTCGCCTCCATCGAGAAGGACCTGAACAAGATCGGCGACAGGACGGACAACGCCGACGTCAACAAGGCGGTCGACAACCTGAGCAAGGCGGTGGACAACGTCCGTACGGCCATCAAGGACGGCGACAACGCCCCGGACATCACCCCGGTCACGGACGCGGCAGGCGAACTGACAAAGGTCTGCACCCCGTAGGGCGTCGCGGCCGGCCGGGAGATACTGACCCCCATGACCCGCCTGATCCTCGCCACCCGCAACGCCGGAAAGATCACCGAACTCCACTCGATCCTCGCCGACGCGGGCCTGCCCCACGAACTCGTCGGGGCCGACGCCTACCCCGACGTCCCCGACGTCAAGGAAACCGGCGTCACGTTCGCCGAGAACGCACTGCTGAAGGCCCACGCCCTGGCCCGGGCGACGGGCCTCCCGGCGGTCGCCGACGACTCCGGCCTCTGCGTCGATGTCCTGGGCGGCGCGCCGGGCATCTTCTCGGCCCGCTGGTCCGGCAAACACGGCGACGACAGGGCCAACCTGGAACTGCTCCTGGCGCAACTCGCTGACATCGACGACGCGCATCGAGGCGCCCACTTCGCCTGCGCAGCAGCACTCGCCCTCCCGGACGGGCGGGAACGAGTGGTGGAGGGCCAACTGCGGGGCGTACTCCGCCACACCCCGGTGGGCACGAACGGCTTCGGCTACGACCCGATCCTCCAGCCGAACGGCTACACCCAGACCTGCGCCGAACTGACCCCGACCGAAAAGAATGCGATCAGCCACCGCGGCAAGGCGTTCCGGGCGCTGGTACCGGTGGTTCGGGAGTTGCTGGGCTGAGGTCGGGCAAACCAGAACCTGGAAGGGCGCGGCTCCCAGCTGGGAGCCGCGCCCTGAAGGTGGGGCCGACGAGACTCGAACTCGCACTGTCCACTACCTAAAAGTGGTGCCTCCTGCCGAAATTGGGCTACGGCCCCACGTACAGCTTACTGGTACTCGGTGAGCCGTTGCGGCGGGATGGGACAGCCGCGCGGTCGACGGGAGAACGTGCTCGTCTGGCTGTGGCAGGACGGGCACAGGTAACGCAGGTTCTCCTGGCGGTTGTCCAGACGGTCTCCATTGATGTGATCGATCTCCAGTACGAGTCGTCTGCCCTGCCAGGTGCCCTCGATGCCGCACGCATCGCAGACACGCGATACGCCGATGTCGTCGAGGGCCCGCCGCAGCAGGACCGTCTTCGTGCGGGGGCACCCGGGAGCGAGCCGCACCAAGATCTCGGCCGCCGTCTTGCGGTTCGGGGAGCGAGTGCCGCGATAGTGGCCCTGGCCCGTGAAGTGGACGGTTGACAGGCCGTGCGCTTCGATACTGCGCTTCACAACTGCCCGAGCCGCACCGCTGTTGCTTCGGCCAAGGGCAGAGAGGACTCCGGCCACGCTCGTGGCGCCCTCCACCGCTGCCGCCAGTTCGGCTCGAGGGAGAAGGCCAGGACCGTATCGGCGTCCGCTGGTGAAATGCGAGGTGTCGATCCCGAACTTGTCCAACTTCTTCCTGATGTGGCCGTAGGGGCTGTCCTGTGGAGGGAACCCCATGTACTCCAGCATCTCCTTGATGCTGTTCGCGTGAGCGGCGGCTTCCCTGAGGAGTTCTTCCGGATAGCTGCGCCGTTCGCGTTCTGGCAGCGCCTCCTCGAGGAAGTGCGAGGTGTCGATGCCGTAGTGCTGTAGCCGCTCGCCGAGATAGCGGCGAGGGCCGCCCCCCATCGGTGCTCCGAGCATGCGCATGAGGTCGACCAGACTGGTGGCCTTGGCGGCGGTGCGAGCCAGCAGGTCGCGCGTGTACTTTGGCCCGCTCATGCGGTCCTGCGCTTGCGGCCACGGTATGTGTCCGTTACGGCATGGCAGTTGGGGCACAGAAGCTGAAGGTTCTCCGGGCGGTTGTCCCACCACTCGCCGTTGACGTGGTCGACCTCCAACCGGAGGGGTTTGCCGTTCCACCTGGGTCCAGTGCCGCACATTGCACAGCGCTCCGGAACCCCGGCCCGGAGCAAGTGTCGTAGCAGCCGGCTACCCGGGACTCTGCCGGCCTGTGGCGACCGGAGGCCCAGCAGATCGCCGTGCGTGCCCTTCGACCCGCGCGGTTGCGCGGCGAAGTGGGACGCGTCGATGCCCAGTGCCGCGATACGGCGGCTGATGTGCGTGTGGTTGCCGCCGACCGGATTGATGCCCAGGCGGCGAACCACCTCCTTGATGCTGGCCGACGCGGCCACGACCTCTCGGAGTGTCTCCTCGGTGTGGCGCGCCCACTGCGTCGGAAAATGTGAGGCGTCTACGCCCGCCGCGGCCATCTTGTGACGCAGATAGCGCCTGCTGCCCGGTGTCGGCGTCCCTCCGCACCACCGCACGGCGTCGTCCCAGTTCGTTGTCTCCCGCGCTGCCTCTTCGAGTAGCTCACGGGTGTACCTGACCCCCATGGTTCCCCTCCGTTCCGGACACGCGTTCGTGGCCTCGTACGGAGTAACGAACCGTTTATCGGACAGTCACGCCCGAAATGCAAAGCGGCCCGTACCAGGTCACCCCGGTGCGGGCCGATCGGCCAGCAGAAACGCGACCTCAGATCCCCAGGTCCTTGATGATCTTGGCCACGTGGCCCGTCGCACGGACGTTGTACAGGGCCCGTTCGACCTTGCCCTGTTCGTCCACGATCACCGTGGAGCGGATGACGCCCATGTACGTCTTGCCGTAGTTCTTCTTCTCGCCGAACGCGCCGTACGCCTCGGTCACCGTCTTGTCCGGGTCGGCCAGCAGCGTGACCTTCAGGGACTCTTTCTCGCGGAACTTGGCCAGCTTCTCCGGCTTGTCGGGGGAGATGCCGATCACGTCGTACCCGGCGCCGGCCAGGAGGTCCAGGTTGTCCGTGAAGTCGCAGGCCTGCTTCGTGCAGCCGGGGGTCAGGGCCGCCGGGTAGAAGTAGACGATGACCTTGCGGCCCTTGTGGTCCGACAAGGACACGTCGTTGCCGTCGGCGTCGGGGAGGGTGAAGGCGGGGGCTACGTCCCCGGGCTGGAGTCGCTCGCTCATCGGTCTAGCGTAACGGGGGGTCCTGACAGTGCGGCCGCCCCGAGAACTGACAGACTGTCCGGAACAGCATCAGCAGACTTCGGAGGCCGTACGGTGGCGGACACGTCGGACACCAGAACCCCGGCGCAGATCGAGGCGGACATCAAGCACCGCCGTGAAGTGCTGGCCGAGACGCTCGACGAAATAGGGGTTCGGGTCCATCCCAAGACCATCGTCGGGGACGCCAAGGCCAAGGTCGTCGCCAACATCGATCACACGTTGGGCCAGGCCTACGTCCAGGTCAACCGGGTCGTGAGCGACGTCAAGGCACAGTTCGTGGACGACGAGGGCGCGCCGCGTCTCGAGCGTGTCGTGCCCGTCGCCCTCGTCGCCGCCGGTGTCGTGGGCCTGCTCGTCCTGGGCGCCCGGCGTCGCAGGCGCTGAGCAGGCGCCCACCCGGCAGCGCACGGTCACGTCAAAGGCAGGTAGGTTCAAAGGCGTGAGCGCCAACAGAAACAGCACCCCTCAGCACGACAAGCTCCCCATCAGGATGCTGCACGACCGCGTCCTCGTGCGGCAGGACACCTCCGAGGGTGAGCGGCGTTCGGGCGGCGGCATCCTGATTCCCGCCACGGCGGCCGTGGGCCGTCGGCTGGCGTGGGCGGAGGTCGTCGCGGTGGGGCAGAACGTACGGACCGTGGAGCCGGGCGACCGGGTCCTGTACGACCCGGAGGACCGCGCCGAGGTCGAGGTGCGGGGCGTGGCGTACGTGCTCATGCGCGAACGCGACCTGCACGCCGTGGCCGCGGACCGCTTCGAGGGGTCGGAGGACTCCACCGGGCTGTACTTGTAAGCAGCGTGAGATCCAGGGTCCGAAAGGGGCCGGTGACCATCGTCACCGGCCCCTTTTGCCGTTCCTTTGCTAGCTTTGAGGGCACCCGACGAGACGCGCCGTACCGGGATGGACGCAAAGACGACGCACCGACCGAATGTCGTCCGTCTCGGAGGTGCCCGTCATGGCCTGGGTTCTGCTCGTCGTCGCCGGTCTGCTCGAGGTGGGCTGGTCGATCGGGATGAAGTACACCGATGGATTCACCCGCCCCGTCCCCAGTGTGCTCACCGGGTCCGGCATCGTCGCCAGCATGTTGCTGCTGTCGTACGCCGCCCGATCCCTGCCCATCGGCACCGCCTACGGCGTGTGGGTGGGCATCGGGGCGGCCGGCGCGGCGGTGCTCGGGATGGTGGTGCTGGGGGAGCCGGTCACCGTCGCGCGGATCTTCTTCGTGGTGCTGCTGCTGGTCGCCGTCGTGGGGCTGAAGGCGACCTCGGGTCACTGACCCGTCATGGTCTGCGGGTGGGGAGCGGGCCGCCCGGTCCGACCGTCGTGCCCGTCGTGCCGCCGTCGGTGGTCCCGCCCGTGCCGCCCGCCGTGCCTCCGTCCGTGGTTCCGCCGTCGGTCGTGCCGCCCGTCGTCCCGCCGTGCGTGGTCCCGCCGTCGGTCGACGTGCCTCCGTCGGTCGTTCCGCCGTCGATGAACCCGACGCCGGTCGAGCCCGCGTCCGTCGAGCCTCCGTCCGTCGTGCCGCCCCCGTCCGTCGTGCCGCCGTAGTCCTGGCCCCCGGTCTGGCCCTGGGACTGGCCCTCGTAGTCGCCGCCGCCGTAGGTGCCGCCGTTGTCCTGGCCGCCGTAGCCGGGTTCGGTCGGGGGTTCGAAGGTCGGGGGCTCGAACTCCTCGGCGCCTGACTGCAGTTGGAGGCTGAACTCCGCTACCGGCTCGCCCTGCAGCGCATCCTTCGTGTACTGGGCCCAGATCTGGCCCGGCGGGCCGCCGCCGTTGATGCGGGCCAGGCCCAGCGCGCCGTACAGCGGTTCGTGCTTGGCCGTCACCGGGTCCTGGCCCATCACCGCGACGACCGTGGCGAGGTCGGGGGTGTAGCCCGCGAACCAGGCCGCGGTGTCCTTCTCGGCGGTACCGGTCTTGGCGGCCGCGGGACGGCCCGCGGCCAGGGCCGCGGTGGCGGTGCCGTTGTCGACGACGCTGCGCAGTATGGCCGTCGTGGTGTCGGCGGCCTCGCGGCTGACGGCCTGCCGGGCGTTCTGTGCGGGCAGCTGGACGTCCTCGGTGCCGTCCTTGGTGACCTTCTGGACCATCGTGTACGCGCCGTGCCTGCCGTGGTTGGCGAGCGTGGCGTAGGCCTCCGCCATGTCCAGGACGCTGGCGGTGGCGGTGCCGAGCGCGATGGACGGGGAGGCGGTGAGATCCTTGGTGTCGGCCGGGATGCCCAGGTCGATCGCCGTCTGCTTGACCCTGGCCGAGCCGACGTCGACGGCCATCTGCGCGTACACCGCGTTCACCGAGAGGTCGGTGGCTTGGCGGACGGTGATGTCGCCGTACGACTTGGAGTCCTCGTTCTCGGGGGCGTATTGACCGCCGCTCCAGCCCTGCACGGGCCGATTGCTGGTGCCGTCGTAGTACGTGTTGGGCGTGATGGGCCAGCCGTCCTGGGTCGTCGAGCCGTTCTCCACCGCCGAGGCGAACACGAACGGCTTGAAGGTGGAGCCGACCTGGAAGTCGCCGCGGGTCGCGCCGTTCGTGTACTGCTTCACGTAGTCGATGCCGCCGTACATCGCGACGACCTTGCCGGTCTGGGGGTCGATGGAGGCGCCGCCCGCGCGGACGTAGGTGTCGACCTTGCGGTTCTTCTTGTCGAGTTGGGACATCAGCTGGTCGTCGACGGCCTTGACGAAGGCGTCCTGCTTGTTCTTCTCCAGGGTCGTGGTGATGCGGTAGCCGCCGGCATCGAGTTCGTCCGCGTCGACGATGTCGTTCGTGGTGAGGTAGTGCTTGACCGCCTCGACGACGTAACCGCGCTGCCCGGACAGGCCGGTGGAGACCGTCTGCTGCTTCGGCATCGGGAACTTGAGGCCGGCCCGCTCGGTCGGGCTGAGCCAGTGCTGTTTGACCATGCCGTCCAGGACGTAGTTCCAGCGGGCCACGGCCGCCGGCTTGTTCTCGGGGTGTGCGACGACGTCGTACTCGCTGGGCGCGTTGACCAGCGCGGCGAGGTAGGCGGCGCGGGCCGGGTCGAGGTCGCGCGCGTCCTTGCCGTAGTAGGCCTGGGCTGCGGCCTGGATGCCGTAGGCGTTGCGGCCGAAGTAGCTGGTGTTGAGGTAGCCCTCGAGGATCTGCTCCTTGGACTCGTTGCGGTCCAGCTTGATCGCGATGAAGAACTCCTTCACCTTGCGGGTGACGGTCTGTTCCTGGCCCAGGTAGTAGTTCTTCACGTACTGCTGGGTGATGGTGGAGCCGGACTGCTTGCCCTTGCCGGTGGCCGTGTTCCAGGCGGCACGGACCATCCCCTTGGGGTCGATGGCGGACTCGGTGTAGAAGTCCCGGTCCTCGGCGGCCAGCACGGCGTGCTGGGCGTCCTTGGCGACGTGTGCGAGGTCGACGTTCTCGCGGTTGACCTGGCCGTCGCGGGCGAGTTGGGTGCCATCGGCGTAGAGGTAGACGTTGTTCTGCTTGACGGCGAGCGCGTTGGCCGGGGGGATCTGCACCAGGGAGTAGCCGAGGAAGAACCCTCCGATCACCAGGAGTCCGAGGGTGAACAGGCCGCCGAGCACCATCCGCCAGGTCGGGATCAGCCGCCGCCAGCCCGTTCGCCGGGGCCTGACCGGCTTCGTCGGCTGCTGCGGCTGTGGCTGCGGCTCGTCGCTCATGTCGTGCACGGACTCCTGTTTCGCCTCGTACGTTCCCGTACGTCCTCGTACGCGTTTTGCGCCCCCCGATGAAGACTCTCGTACCAAGCGTTCCGTTCCCGGCTTCCGGCACGCGTCGCGCCCGGAAAATGCGTGGCAGGCCTGCTCGGCGGCGGGCTAAGCTCCTGCGCTTCGGTGTCTGGCGGGCGAGGAGGGTGGTCGGTGTGGGCTCGGGACGGTTGTACGCGGCCGTCACCGTGGGCGGATTCAGACGATACGCGACGTATCGGGCGGCCACGGCGGCCGGGGTCTTCACCAACACCGTGTTCGGTCTGATCCTCGTGTACACGTATCTGGCGCTGTGGGACGTCAAGCCGCACCTCGGCGGGTACGACCAGGCGCAGGCGGTGACGTTCGTGTGGCTGGGGCAGGCGTTGCTGTCCACGCTCGCGCTCGGCGGCGGCGGGGTCGAGGAAGAGCTGATGGAGCGCATCCGCACAGGGGACGTCGCGATCGACCTCTACCGACCGGCCGATCTCCAACTGTGGTGGCTGGCGGCCGACTTGGGGCGGGCGTTCTTCCAGCTCCTGGGCCGGGGCGTGTTGCCGTTCGTGTTCGGGGCGCTGATCTTCCCGGTGGCGCTGCCCACGTCCGCCGTGACCTGGGCCGCGTTCTTCGGTGCCATCGTGCTGGCGATGCTGGTCGGCTTCGGCATCAGGTACCTGGTGGCGCTGAGCGCGTTCTGGCTCCTCGACGGCGCGGGTACCGCGCAGATGGCGTGGCTCGTCGGGATCTTCTGCTCGGGGATGCTGCTGCCTCTGAATGTGTTCCCGGGTGCGCTCGGCGAGGTCGTACGGGCGCTGCCGTGGGCGTCGCTGCTCCAGGCACCGGCCGACGTGCTGCTGGGCCACGCGGATCCGCTGGCCACGTATGCCTTCCAGGGTGCGTGGGCGGTGGTGCTGCTCGCGGCCGGGCGGCTGGTGCAGTCGGTGGCGGTGCGGAGGGTGGTGGTGCAGGGTGGCTGAAGTCGGCCAGGTGCGCGACGGGCTGCGGGCCTACTGGATGATCGCCGGGATGTGGATCCGCTCCACGATGGCCTACCGGGCCTCCTTCGTCATGACCACGCTGGGCAACTTCGCGATGACGTTCCTCGACTTCGTCACCATCGCCCTGATGTTTTCCCAGGTCGACGCGCTGGGCGGCTACTCGCTGTCCGAGGTGGCCTTCCTGTACGGCCTCTCCGGCGTCTCGTTCGGCCTCGCCGACCTCGCGATCGGCTCGATGGACCGGCTGGGTCGCCGGGTGCGCGACGGCACGCTGGACACGCTGCTGGTGCGTCCGGTGCCGGTGCTGGCACAGATCGCCGCCGACCGTTTCGCGTTGCGCCGCCTCGGCCGGGTCACCCAGGGCGCGCTGGTCCTCGGCTGGGCGCTGGCCACGGTGCCCGTCGACTGGACGCCGGTGAAGCTGTTGCTGATGCCGGTGATGCTGGTCAGCGGTGCGGCGATCTTCTGCGCGGTGTTCGTGGCGGGGGCGGCGTTCCAGTTCCTGGCGCAGGACGCGTCCGAGGTGCAGAACGCGTTCACGTACGGCGGCACGACGCTGCTGCAGTACCCGCCCACCGTGTTCGCGAAGGAGCTGGTGCGCGGGGTGACCTTCGTGCTGCCGCTCGCCTTCGTCAACTGGCTGCCCGCCACCTATGTGTTGGGGCGGCCGTATCCGCTGGGTCTGCCCGTGTGGACGGCGTTCATGTCGCCGCTGGTGGCGGTGGGGTGCTGCGCGCTGGCCGGCGTGGCGTGGCGGGCGGGCCTTCGGTCGTATCGGAGTACGGGGAGTTAGCCGTGGACAGTGACAGTGCCTTCATCGAACTCGACCGTGTCGAGAAGGTCTTCGACGTACGCAAGAAGACCGGATTCCTGAAGCGCGAGCGGCGGCAGGTGCGGGCGGTCGACTCGATCTCCTTCACCGTGGCGCGCGGCGAGATGGTCGGCTACATCGGTCCGAACGGCGCCGGCAAGTCGACCACGATCAAGATGCTGACCGGCATTCTCACCCCGAGCGGCGGCCGGCTGCGGGTGGCCGGTATCGACCCGTCCCGCGAGCGCATGCGCCTCGCGCACCGCATCGGCGTGGTGTTCGGGCAGCGTACGACGCTGTGGTGGGACCTGCCGCTGATCGACTCCTACCGCCTGGCGCACCGTATGTACCGCATCCCGGATGCCCGTTACCGCGAGAACCTCGACCGCTGCGTCGAACTCCTCGAACTGGCCGACCTGTTGGACGTGCCGGTCCGTCAACTCTCGCTCGGTCAGCGGATGCGTGGCGACATCGCGGCGGCGCTGCTGCACGACCCCGAGGTGCTGTACCTGGACGAGCCGACGATCGGTCTGGACGTCGTGTCGAAGGCGAAGGTCCGAGGATTCCTACGGGAGTTGAACGCCGAGCGCGGCACGACGGTCCTGCTGACCACGCACGACCTGCAGGACATCGAGCAGCTGTGCTCACGGGTGATGGTCATCGACCACGGTCGCATGATGTACGACGGCCCGCTCACCGGGCTGCACGAGGCGGGGGAGAGCGAGCGGACGCTGGTGGTGGACCTGGAGCGGGAGCTGCCGCCGATCGAGGTGCCCGAGGCGCGGGTGGTGCGGGTGGAGGGCCCGCGGCAGTGGCTGGCGTTCCCGGCGTCCGCGTCGGCGGCGCCGCTGGTGGCGCGGATCGCGGCGGAGTACCCACTGGTGGACCTCTCGGTGCGGGAGCCGGACATCGAGGCGGTGATCGCCAGGATGTACGCGGGGGAGACGGAGAAAGCGGTCCCTTAGTCCCGGGCCGGGGCGAAGTCTCGTAGCCCTGGGCCGGGGGAACTCGTAGGCTGCTCGTATGACCGACGATGCCCCGGAGCTGCGCGCGTCCGACGCCGATCGCGAACGAGTCGCCGAGGTCCTGCGGGACGCCCTCGCGGAAGGGCGGCTCGACATGGAGGAGTTCGAGGAACGGCTGGAGGCGACGTACAAGGCGCGGACGTACGGCGAGCTGACCCCGATCACCCGGGACCTGCCGGGCGCGGGCACGGTGGCCCCACCACCGGTGTCACTGCACAAGGACCCGGTGGAGAGCGGGAGTTGGGCGAGCCGGATCGTCGGCGGGGCGGGTTCGTCGTCCTGGGCCGTCGCCGTCATGTCGGGGTTCCAGCGCAAGGGCCGCTGGACGGTCCCGCGCCGCTTCACCTGCTTCGCCTTCTGGGGCGGCGGAGAGCTCGACCTGCGCGAGGCGAACTTCGCCGACCGCGAGGTCGAGATCAACTGCATCGCGATCATGGGCGGCATGCAGGTGATCGTGCCGCCGGGGGTCGAGGTCGACGTGCGCGGCTTCGGTCTCATGGGCGGCTTCGACCAACGTGAGGCGGGCGTGCTGGGCGACCCCGGCGCCCCGCGGGTGATCGTGACCGGGTTCGCCTTCTGGGGCGGCGTCGGCGTGGAACGCAAGGTCACGCGCGCGGAACGGCAGCGCCTCAGGGAGGAGCGCCGGCAGCAACGCCTGGACCGCAGGAACGAGCGCCGCCAGCTGACGGACCGGGACCGGGACTCCTCCCCCCGGTGGGACGAGCGGGAGCAGCGGGGCCACTGGGAGCACTGACGGTCGGCGTGCGCTACAGCTCGGCCTGTCCCGCCCCTTCGAGTTCCCGCAGGTCGAAGGCGTCCGCCATCCTCTCGTAGCCCCTGTCGCTGGGGTGGAGATGGTCGCCGGAGTCGTAGTCGGAGCGAAGCCTGCGCGGGTCGTACGGGTCGCGCAGGGCCTTGTCGAAGTCGACCACGGCGTCGTAGACGAGCCCGGCCCGGATCCGCGCGTTGACCTGCTGCCGCACGTTCTCCCGGGCCGGCGTGTAGCCGAGGTGGCCCCCGAAGGGCATCAGGGTGGCGCCGACGACCTTGAGGCCGCGGGCATGGGCCTGGCGGACGAGGGTGCGCAGCCCGTCGGTGATCCGGTCCGGGTCGGCGAGGGCGGGGTTGCGCAGGATGTCGTTGACGCCGAGGTCGATGACGACGACCTTGACGTTGGTCCGGGACAGGACGTCCCGCCCGAAGCGGCTGAGGCCGCTCGGATTGTCGGCGGGCCGGCCGAGACCGTCCGTCAGGACCTGGTTCCCGCTGATGCCCTGATTGACGACGCTGTAGCGGGGCAGGTCCGCGCCGCCGGCCAGCGCCGCGCGCAGCCGCTCCGAAAGGGCGTCCGTCCAGCGGTGGTTGGCGCCCACGGTGGAGGTGATCCCGTCGGTGAGCGAGTCGCCCAGGACGACCACCGTGCCGTCGGACTCGTTGCTGAGTACGTCGAGGGCGGTCAGATAGCGCCAGTTCGGCGACTGTTCGGTGTACGGCACGCCGGTCGCGTCCTCGGTGCGGTCGCCCTGCGCGACGTACGACACCTGCCGCGCGTGCGGGTGATACGTGACCGGACCGGACGCGGTGGGGGAGTAGGTGGTGACCAGCACGTCCGTGTCGTGCGGGATCGCGATGCGCACGGCGTCGCTGAGCACCTGCCCACCGGCGGGTATGACGACGCCGACGCCACCGCCGAACGTGAGCCGGCGCATCGTCCCGGCCGCGGCCCGGGCTCTGTCGTCACCAGCGGCGACCGCGAGGGTGGCGTGCGTGACGGTCAGCGGCGACTGGCCGTAGAGGTTGGACAGCGTGATCCGGGCGCTCGTACCGCCCACGCTCGCGTGCACGACGTTGCGCACGGAGCGGCCCGCCAGCCCCGTCGTCTCCGTGCCGGGCTCGGCGCCCGTCGGGGAGGCGGACCAGGCGCCGACCCAGGTGCCTGTGGAGACGGGGGCAGCCGTGGAGTCGCGATGGCCGCGGCCGTCGGTGACCGTCCCGAGGGGGCTGCCGTCGCCGGCCGCGACGCCGAAGTAGATGGCCGCGGACAGCGCCACGATCAGCGCGACGAGCGCACTGAGCACGCTGTACCCGTGACGCCTGGTCATGCTTGTGTTGTTCCCCCTGGACGACGGAAGTCCCGGACCGTCCCGGACCACCCCGGACCGTCCCGGACTTCCTGATCTTGATCAGCCCATGATGCGCCATGAGCTGCGGAGATCGGTCGGGGCCCCCGTCAAGAGCATGCCCAGAACTCCCCTCCGGACAGACGTCGGGAACTCTTGTTCCGTTCCAGGAGTCGGTCAGGAAGGGACAATGTGTGAGGGATCACCGAGCGGGTGAACGGGTGGAGCTGATGGAACGTACGGATACGGCACCAGGGGCCGGCGCCCAGACGCACCGCACCATGACCGCGTTCACGCCCGCCGACGAGGAGCGGCAGCGCGGCGTACGGCGCATGAAGCTGACGGCGACAGGACTGCTGCTGTGCGTGGCCGTGGTGTACATCCTCGCCAAATGGGCCTCGAGCGAGGGCGCGGGCGCCTGGACGGCGTACGTCGCGGCGGCCGCCGAGGCCGGCATGGTCGGCGCGCTCGCCGACTGGTTCGCGGTCACCGCCCTCTTCCGCCACCCCCTCGGCCTGCCCATCCCGCACACCGCGATCATCCCCACCAAGAAGGACCAGCTCGGCGTCTCCCTGGGCGAGTTCGTAGGCGAGAACTTCCTCTCCCAGGACGTCGTACGGCAGCGGCTGCGCGCCGTCGGCATCGGCAGCAGACTTGGCGCCTGGCTAGCGGAACCGGAGCACGCGGACCGGGTGACGGCGGAGCTGGCGACGGCCCTGAGGGGCGCTCTCGCCGTCCTGCGCGACTCGGACGTCCAGGCTGTGGTCGGCGAGGCGATCACCCGCCGGGCCAACGCCCAGGAGATAGCGCCCGGCATAGGGAAGATGCTGGAGAAGGTCGTCGCCGACGGCGGTCACAAACGGGTCGTCGACCTCGTGGTGGCCCGTGCCCACGACTGGCTCGTCCTGCACGACGAACAGGTCATGGACGCGGTCCAGGGCGGCGCCCCCGGCTGGACCCCGCGCTTCGTCGACAAGAAGGTCGGCGAGCGCGTCTACCGGGAGCTGCTCCGCTTCGTCACGGAGATGCGGGACATGCCGTCGCACCCGGCGCGTGCCGCCCTGGACCGCTTCCTCACCGATTTCGCCTCGGACCTCCAGTCCGACACCGACACCCGGGCGCGGGTGGAGCGGCTGAAGGGCGACGTGCTGGGCCGCGGCGAGGTCCAGGACCTGATCGCGTCCGCCTGGACGGCCGTACGCTCCATGATCGTCGCGGCGGCCGAGGACGAACGCAGCGAGCTGCGCCTGCGCGTGCGGGCCGCGCTGCTGTCCCTGGGCGCCCGGATGGCCACCGAGCCGAAGGTCCAGGAGAAGGTCGACAGCTGGGTCGAGGGCGCGGCGGTCCACGTCGTGACGACGTACCGCAAGGAGATCACGTCCCTGATCACCGACACGGTGGCGGGCTGGGACGCCGAGCACACGACCCGCAAGATCGAGGCCCACATCGGCCGCGACCTGCAGTTCATCCGGATCAACGGCACGGTGGTGGGGTCGCTGGCGGGGTTGCTGATCTTTACGGTCTCGCGGGGGTTGGGGGGCTGAAGGGCCCCCGGTTGCCGGGCCCCCGGTAACCGGGGTCAGGCCCGCCGGTCGGCGACGGCCCAGGAGGCCAGGGCGACGGCTCCGGCGACCCCGAACACGGACGGCCAGGCGCCGACCTTCTTGGCCAGCGGATGGGATCCGGCGAAGGCGACGAGGTAGGCGGCGGACAGCGCACCGGCGGCCGCGTTGCCGGCATCCTTTCGCCACTGCTGGGCGGCGACCGCACCGGCGACGGCCAGTACGGCCCCGCCGAGCGGCCGCTTCTTGGTCCAGCGGGCAACGCCGTACCCACCGACGAGCCCACCCGCGGCGATCACCGAACTGGGAACCTTGGCCATGTGTGCCTCCTTTGTCAGGACTTCGAGGCTAACGCGGGGGCCGAAGGACGATCTGGTCGGGTAGGCGTGGCCGGCTCCTATGCCGTGAGGCGGAGGGCCGTGGCAGTCTGCCCGAAGACCGTTTTCAGTCCACCGCCGGAGAAGATCCGTGAACAACCGCGCCCCACACCTCGAAGTGGACCTCGACGAGGCCCTGTCCGTGGCGACGGACCTGGCCGTGTGGGCGTCGGAGGCGATCCGCCGCCCACGCGGCGAGGCGGAGGCACGGGAGAAGGCGGGCCCCGCCGACATCGTCACGGAGACGGACGAGGCGATCGAGACCCAGGTCCGCTCGGTCCTGCGGGCGGCCTTCCCGGCCCACGGCATCGAGGGCGAGGAATACGGCACCGTCGAGCCGGCCACCCCGAACGCCCCACGCTGGGTGGTGGACCCCGTGGACGGCACCACGAACTACGCCCACGGCCTCGGCTGGTGCTCCTTCTCCCTGGGCCTGGTGGCCCCGGACGGCACCCCGCTCCTGGGCCTGGTGGCCGACCCCTGGCGATCGGAGGTGTTCACGGCCGTCCGGGGCCGCGGCGCCCATCTGAACGGCTCCCCGATCCACGCGGCCGACCACACCACCCTCACCGGCCACGTCTTCCTCACGGAATGGGCCGCCCACGCCCACTGGCCCGGCCTGGACGCCCTCCTCACCGCCCTTGCCGCCCGCCACTGCACGGCCCGCGTCATGGGCTCCACGGCCCTCTCCCTGGCCCAGGTCGCCGCAGGCCGGGCCGCAGCGGCCGCGATCGGCGAGTTCCATGCGGTGGATGGCCTCCCGGCATACCTCATCGCGACGGAGGCGGGCGCCGTGGCCCTGCCCGAACTCCCGTCGTACGACAAGCCGTTGCTCCTGGCGGCGCCCGGCGTGGCGGACGAGGTGGCGGAACTGTGGCACGCGATCCGCCGGCCGGACGCACCCGAACCCGGCTAGCGGACGGCCGGCTTCGGCGGGCAGGCGGTCTTCAGGTCACCCTCACCGCCGACGCCGGCCACGCCGTACTCGACATCACGGACGACGGCCCCGGCATCCCCCCGGAACACCACGACACCGTCTTCGACCGCTTCACCCGCCTCGACCACGCCCGCACCCGCGACACGGGCGGTTCAGGTCTGGGCCTTCCGATCGCCCGAGACATCGCCCACGCGCACGACGGCACGCTTCGGGTGATCCCGAGGGACGTGGGGGCGGGGGCACGACTGCGCGCATCTATCCCTGCGCGCGGTGCTGAGCGAGCCCGGGTCTGACCGAGCCCTGGTCTGAGCTACACCGGCTCGCGCGGGAAGCGCTTTGGGCACGTCTTCATATCGCGCCCCGGCAGACCCGGCGTTCAGACCCGGCGTCAGGACCCGGTATTCAGACCCGCTCGAGCGGCCGATGCAGCCCATCCGGGAGTTCCACCTTGATGGTGTCGCCCGGGCGCACCACGCCGCCTCCCTTCACGATGCCCATGATTCCGGCCTTGAGTACGAGGTTCCCGGCGTCGTTGCGACCGACGACCTGCTTCAGCAACCCCTGCTGGAAGTTGTCGATCTGCAGACACGGATTCCGCAGCCCGGTCACCTCGACCACGGCCTCGTCCCCGACCCGCAACAGCGCCCCCACAGGTAGCCCGAGCAGATCGATACCCCGGGTGGTGATGTTCTCCCCGAGCTCGCCGGGCGCCACCTGGAACCCCGCCCCGCCGACCTCCTCGAAGAGCTCCTCGTGGATGAGATGAACCTGCCGAAGATTCGGCTGAGTCGGATCCTGCGCAACCCGCCCCCGATGCTTGACCGTCACGCCGGCGTGAACGTCCCCCTCGACACCGAGCCCCGCGAGCAGGGTGATGCTCTCCCGGTTGGGCTTGGTGAACGAGTACACCCCATTACTGCTGACAGCCATGACTGTCCCCTGCATACGGCAACCCCCTCGTGTCACCGAGACCCTAACGCCTGTCCGACCCGCTCGACGCAGGCTCACCCCACAACTGGCTGACGGCTGGACAGCGCTGTACAGCGGTACATCAGGCATCGCGCAGCGCGATTCGACCGGTGAGCAGAACTTCGTGGTTGGCGAAGACCGCATCCAGGGCGAACCTCCTGCGGAGGTATTCATTGCTACGACCGCCCAGTTGGCGTGGAGCCGTCACAGATCTGGCGGCTCTGGGCCAGTAGCGACCTCTCCATGGCGAAGTCACCGCCGTCGGAGCTAGCCCAAATCCGCCAATCCCTGCTCTTGGCGAGCAGCAGCCCGCGAGTGTGCGGCCATGGGCTCCTCAGTCCTCCAGTTCGCCCCTCCGCACGGCCCACGTGAACGCATGCCAGGCAGAACCGCAGACGGCGACCACGGGGCCTCTAGGCGTCTTCGAGTCGCGCAGCAAGACATCACCGATGGCATGCGCACACTCCACGCACTCAGTCCCACTTCCGCCGCTGTAGGAGGACTTGAACCACTGGAGCGTAGAGGGCGCGGTCATCACAACTCCCTGCTTATGCGGTCGACAAGCTCTGCCGAGGACTCGAGATCGAGGGCCTGGGCGCTGAGGTATTCGAACGCCAACCTATAACGCGCCAACTCGGGTTGCTTCTCCATGAAGAGGCCACCGCCGAGGAGATCCATGTACACAACGTCCAGCTCGGGGGCCGGACCTCGGAGGATGGCGAAGCTGCCAACCGCGGCTGCGTGTGCGCCCGTTGAAAACGGCAGGACCTGGAGGGTGACGTGCGGAAGCTGGGAGATGGTGAGGAGATGCCTCAGTTGCTCCCGCATGACGCTGCTCCCGCCGACCCGCCGTCGTAGCACCGCTTCATCGATCACGCACCAGATGCGTGGCGGCTCGTCCCGCTGGAGGAGCTCTTGTCGCTTCATACGGATCTCGACCATGTGTCGTACTTCCCGCTCCCCGCACTGCACTTCGGACGCGCGGTGCACGGCTTCCGCGTAGGCCCGCGTCTGTAGAAGGCCAGGGATGTACACGCATGCGTAGTGGTCTTCGCGTACCACCTCGTCCTCAAGCGTGAGCATCAGGTTCATGGACTCGGGGATCGGATCGGCGAGCGACCTCCACCAGCCCTGAATCTTGGCGCCCTTCGCGAGCTCGACCAGGGCTAGGCGTTCCTCGTCCGAGGCCCCGTATTCGCGGCAGAGCGCGTCAACTGCAGGCCACTTGACGGTTCCCTCCTTCGTCTCGTAGCGACTGAGCGTCGCCTTTGAAATTCCGACGCGCGCCCCTGCCTCCTCAAGGGTCAGGCCCTTGAGCTCGCGAAGTCGGCGCAAATCAGCACCCAGTTGGCGGCGACGAGTGGTGGGTCCGACTGGCATGTAGTGAGCCCTTCGCTTCGATCCATCAGATCGTCCTGTCTGGCCGGCCACGACGGCAAGGCGGTGTGCGCCGGGGGCGCGCAATCACGCTCCGCGCTCCGATGCCTGACAAGATGAGAGTTCCATTTTGAGAGTTCCAATGCAACTCTATGTGTCAACTCGGTCGCTCATCGCGACTCATCGTCTAGCAGAGGGAGTTGAGCCACTTGGACTGCAACACCTGCATGCCGAGGAAGCCTTGGGACCTTTCGTTCCTGGCGGAACCCCAGGAGGTCGCGGGCTTACGGCGTGTTCTACGGCTCCACCTAGGGCTGTGGGGCCTGCCGGAAGTGATCGACGCAGCCCAACTCTGTGTCAGCGAGCTCGTCTCCAACGTGATCACACACGTGGGCTCGGGCACCCCGGCCACCCTCGCCGTCTCCATGAGCGGCACGTGCCTGCGTGTCGAGGTTCACGACCCCGACACGCGCGCCCTACCGACGCTCGTTGATGCAACCACTGATGCCGAAACGGGACGCGGCATGGCGCTCGTCAGCGCGACCACCGAACGCTGGGGAGTCCGACTCCTCTCCGACCGCAAGATCACGTGGTGCGAGCTCGCCACTGGATTGACCTCGGCAAACGGGCACCGAACAGACGCACATGTTTCTAGGGCAGAGAAAGTGCTCGACTTCTACAACCCCGGACAGTCGAAGTGCCCAGCGGGATCAGGCAGGCTGAGCGCCGCCGCCGTAGAGACGGTGGCGATCGGCGCCATCGCCGACCTCCTTCACTGGCTTCGGGCGCACGGTCATGACGCGGATGATGCCCTTGACCGAGCCCAGACGCACTTCGAGGCGGAAGCGGAGAAGCTCACCCGCTGGTGATCGCGGCCGAGTACGACCACACATCGGCTGGGAGCTGATGCTCCAGGTCCCAGGTGATCGCCATCGGCTTGCTGCCATCGTGCTCCACGTAAGTGGCCGGGCCTAGCAGCATCCACGGCTCGGACTTGCCGATGCTGGTCTCCTTGTAGCGACGCAGGAACAGCAGGACGTGGCTGCCCTGTTCGACGTGGTGCTGGTAGCGCACGCCCGTCGGTGACGTTTCGGATGTGCCGTTCTGGGACTCCCAGTGGAAACGAGTGGGACTGATCGCGAAGTCCTTGTAGCGGACGTTCGGGGAGAAGTCCCGCTCGTTCTTTTCAGAGGTGATGAACAGGGCGTCGGTCTTGATCTCCTCGACCCAGCTCACTCCCTGGGCGAAGACGCCGGGCAACTGCCCGCCCAGCCGGGCAACGCCAAGCGCCGCCAGGATTTCGGAACGGTTGTACGAGCTGTGGATCTTCAGCGGGATACGACCGAGTTGGCCGCCCAGAGAGATAGGGAGGTGGTCGGTCCGGTCGAGGACATACGCCAGGACCTGCCGCAACTCGTCGCGGACCCGTTCCTGGACACGCAGTGATTCCAGTCCCTCCCGGTAGCTGGAGAAACCACCGGCCCTATCCCACAGGTTGAAGAAGAGCATGCGGGCGTATACCTGCTCGCCATGGGAGAGCGAGTCGTAATCGGGGGCATCGTCCGAGAGGAGGCGCAGGTAGACGGCGGCTCGCTCAGGGTCATCGACGTGCAGGAAGGCATGGACGCGCTTGAGGAGTTCGTCCTCACCAGGCAACTCGGCCTCCGTGATGACCCTGGCCTTGCGTAGGACCTTGGTCCAGGAATTGGAGCTCTTGTAGAGCTCCTTGATCTCACGCCTACTCTCGCGTAGGTAGGACACGAGCTCGAGTGTGCTGTAGTCCCGGACCTCTCTCGCCAGTGTGTTGATGGTCGAGTTGATCTGCGTACGGATGTTGTCGAGGACCAGCTTCTTGGACTTCCCCTCCAGGATGATCTGGCAGCCAGACGGCAGGTGCGGGAAGTCGCGCTCGATGCTCTCGACCAAACGATTGCGGGAGAGGTTGGTCAGGGCGCGGAACTGCTCTTCGAAGCGGAACTCCGCTCGATGCTGGCCGATGAAGTCCAGCACGGTCAGCACAGGCTTGTTCGGGGTACGGCGCAGACCGCGTCCCAGCTGCTGGAGGAACACGGTTGCGCTGTTCGTCGGCCGTAGGAGGAGCAGCGTGTCGACGTCTGGGACGTCCAGGCCTTCGTTGAAGAGATCAACCGAGAAGATCACCTGGATCTTGCCGGTCCGCAAGTCACTCAGAGCACGCTCGCGCTCCGCAGTGGTCGACTCGCTGTCGAGGGCGGCGGCCTTGAGCCCGGCTTCGTTGAAGCAACTGGCCATGAAGTGGGCGTGTGCCTTGGTGACGCAGAAGCCCAAGGCTCGCATGGCAGACGGGTTGGCGATCTTCGCCTTGATCTGATTGATGACGATGAGCGCCCGGGCATGACTGGCGGTGTAGAGGTTCCCCAGCTCGTCCCGGTCGTAGGAACCCGCTCGCCAGTTGAGCTGAGACAGATCCGTACCGTCTGGGACTCCGAAGTACTGGAACGGGCACAGGAGCTCGTTCTCGAGGGCTTCCCACAGCCGCATCTCAGCGGCGATCCGACCACCGAAGATCTTGACTCCGGCGATTTCCAGGTCCTGCACATTGGACCCATCCATACGCTCCGGCGTCGCCGTGAGGCCGAGCAGTTCGGCCGGTTTGAAGTGTCCGAGGACACGGCGGTACGTCTTCGCCTCGGCGTGGTGGAACTCATCGATGACGATGGCATCGAAATGGCCGGGATCCAGTTGCTCCAGTCGCTGGAGATTGAGGGACTGGACGCTCGCGAAGACGTGCGTCCAGTCCTGAGGCTGCTGCCCGTTGTAGAGCAGTTCGCCGAAGGAGCCGTCCGCAAGTACCTCGCGATAGGTGCGTCGTGACTGGTCCAGGATCTCCTTGCGGTGTGCGACAAACAGTAGCCGGGGGAGCTCTCCGCCGCGCTGGTCGCGTAGGTTGCGGTAGTCCAGGGCTGCCATGACGGTCTTCCCGGTACCGGTGGCCGCCACCAGGAGATTCCTATGGTGACCGCGGATCTCCCGCTCGACGCGGAGACGTTCCAGCATGTCCTGCTGGTGCGGGTACGGCCGTACTTCGAGCCCGGAGATGTTGATCTTCAGCTCATCGCCCGTCCCCTTGCCGCCAGCCAGGGTCAGCGCTTCGCTAAGGCGTTCCCCGTCGTGATCCGGGTCGTACAACTCGAACGCCGTATTGTTCCAGTACGCGCTGAACGTGGCCTCGAACTTCTCGATCAGCCTCGGGGTGGCCACCGATGACAGTCGTACGTTCCACTCGAGGCCGTCCAGTAGCGCGGACTTCGACAGGTTGGAGCTGCCCACATAGGCGGTGTCGAAGCCGGTGTCACGGCGAAAGAGCCAGGCCTTGGCGTGCAGGCGGGTCGTACGGATCTCGTAGTTGACCTTCACCTCGGCGCCGAACTCGCGGACCAGGCGATCCAGCGCGTGCCGTTCGGTGGCTCCGATGTAGGTGGTCGTGATGACCCGGATGCGGACGCCGCGGTTCCTGGCCGCGCGCAAGGAATCCTCGAGCACCCGTATGCCGTGCCACTTCACGAAGGCGCACAGCAGATCGATGCGGTCGGCCGTGGCGAGCTCTGCTCGCAGTTCGGCGCCCAGGTTGGGGTCATCCGGCGCGTTGGTGATGAGAGCTGTTTCGGAAAGGGGCGTCAGGGGACGCACCGCGAAGACACCGGGTGCTTCCTGCTCGGCGAGGGCGAGCAGCTGCCGGGGCCCGTCGGTGATCGCGCTGACCGTTTCGTCCTCATCCGGATCCGGTGCACTGGCGGCGATCGACCGCAGGATCTGATTGGCTGCGGCCACCTGCTTCTTGTGCGGCAGTTGACTCAGCCGACGGCCCACAGCCGCGCCGATGTAGCGCGCCAGCACGTGAGGTGTGGACTCTTCGGTGACCTCGTCATCGATCGTTTTCCACCCTGCTGCTTCGAGGGCGTCGAGCCGATCACGAAGGCTCTCGGTGATGAGCTCCTCGTAGACGCCTTCGATCGGCTGCGTCAGGTCCCCCGACTCCGTCACGACTGCTCCTCTTGATCCCTCATGGGTGATCGCACACGATCACATGCGCCGATATGGATCTGTTCTAACAGCAGTCACTGACAATCGAAGATCCTGCGGTGAAAGTTGATCATTTTCGGACACTCGGAGTCATGGGGACCGGTCACGCCCCGTGGCACTCTCCATATCGCTGCCCCGACCCACACCAGCAAGCAACTCCTTGCTGAGGCGGCCAAACCACAGCCCTCCCCCTCGCCGCCAGCGTCGTCGCATACTGCGGCAGCAACGCCGCCTCCGCCGGTGAAGACGCCTCCGACGCCGCGAACGCCTCGTACGACGGGACCGTACCCGTCACGATGCCCAGGTTCGCCGTCCCCGAGGTGGACAGCTCCCGCAGCGAGGCCTCTATCGTTTCCAGGTGCTCCTCATGGGACGGGTACTCCGACTCCAGGGACGGGTACGCCGAGACCAGTTCCGAGAGTTCGGTCGCCGGCCAGTGCAGGACTGCCACCGGGAAGGGGCGGGAGAGGGCCTCTCGGTATGCGCCGAGCTCCGCTCGTAGGCGGGAGATCTCCGCCTCCAGGTCCGCCGGGTTGTTCGAGCCCAGGGACCAGACGCGTTTCGGGTCGTGCAGCTCGTCCAGGGACACCGAGGACGAGTGGAGGGTGTCCGCCAGGGTGTCCCAGTCGTCGTGCGGGGCGCCCAGCATCCTGCGCACGCGGTGGCGGCCGAAGAGGAGGGGGCGGGTCGCGTATGGGGGCTCCGGCGCTTCACTCAGCAGCAGCGTCGCCGCCTCCGTGAACGTGTCCTGCGCAGCCTCCAGTTCGTCGTGGGATTCGAGGGCCTCCGCGACGATCACCCAGGGGGCCGGGTCGCGCGGGGCGGCGACGCGGAGTCCCTCGATGATCGCGCGAGCCTCGGCCTCGTGGCCGTACTCCCAAAGGTTCGACGCCTTCAGGGCTCGTACCAGGTGAGGGTTGTCCAGATCGCCGTCGGACGACAGCAGGCGGTCGTACAGCGTGGTCGCGGCGGGGCGGTCGCCGGAGAGTTCCAGGTGGGCCGCGGCCTGGAGGAGCAGGGCCTCCGCGTCCTCGGGATACAGGCCGGCGGTCCGCTCCAGGCGTGCCGCTTCGGCGGTGTGGTCGACGTTCTCGGCAGGCGTGTCGGGGCGCATGGGGGACACGGTACTGCCGACCAGCGACAAACGAGAGGGAGGGAGAGGTGTGATGGTCTGCCCTTCCCGTACGGACGGCTCCTACACAGTCACTCCGTCGATCTGGAGCGTCTGCACCGACTTCGCCGCACGACGTCCGGAAGCCGGGTTCCGGGTGAAATCGCCGATGGCTCTGGTGAGTTGGAGGCGGCGCGCCTATCGTGCGGGCGGCTTCGGCGAGGAGTGCGAGGAGGGCGAGGAGGCGTTCGCGTGGTGCCTGTCGTGGAGCACGGGACGCGGCGCAGGCGTGCCCGGCGCCGGCGGGTGCTGTGGGGCGGGGGTGAGGTCCTCGTCACCGTCGGGGTCGTACTCCTGCTGCTCGTCGTGCACCAGCTGTGGTGGACCAACCGGGAGGCGAAACGGGGTGCCGAGCGGAAGGTGGAGGCGCTGGAGCGGGAGTGGGGGAGTGGGGCGGCGGGCTCGCCGGATGTTCCCTCCGGCTCCGGTACGGCGTCCACGGCACCCTCGGCGCGACCGGGACGTACGGGTACGGCTACGACGGCGACCCCGAGGCGGCCGTACACCACGACCCGTACCGTCCGCGCCGACGACTCCCGGGCGTACGCCGTCCTGACCATCCCCCGGCTGCACCTGCGCGTGCCGGTCGCGGAGGGCGTCGGCAAGCAGGACGTGCTCAACAAGGGGTACGTCGGCCACTACCCCGGCACCCAACAGCCCGGCCGGGCAGGCAACTTCGCGCTCGCCGGGCACCGGAACACCCACGGGGAGCCCTTCCGGTACCTGCCGCGACTGCGCCCCGGGGACACGGTTCAGGTGGAGACGCGGACGGCGACCTACACCTACGCCGTCGACAAGATCCTCCCGCAGACGTCGCCCCGCGACTCCGGTGTCCTACGGCCCGTACCGCGCTCCGCCGTGCGACCCGCGTACGGCTACACCGACCCCGGTTACTACCTCACCCTGACCACCTGCACGCCGGAGTTCACGTCCCGGTACCGGCTGGTGGTGTGGGGGAAGTTGCTGTCGATGCGGCCGCGGGCGTAGACGCACCACCCACCCTCCCTTCGTGCGCCTCGCCCTCCCTTCGTGCGCCCCGGCCGCCCGAGTCCGGGGCGGTTCGGCCGGCCGTCGTGATCACCCCCTGACCGTGTGACGCAGCCCACACCCAGATAGTTTGCATTTCAATCTCTTTCGAGGAAATCTCTTCCGAGGAAGAGTTCTTCCGGAGGGGCGGATCACCGCCCCGCCAGCACGTCCGAGGAGGCCGCGATGCCGGCATCCACCAACCGAGAGCAGGGACTGCTCGCACGGATAGGCCGCCTGTTCGGCCGTACCGAGTCCCCGCGCGTACCAGAACAAGAGAAGGAACCCGCTATGTTCAACGCCGCCAACGTCAAGGCCGCCCCCAGCCCTGACCTGCTGACCCCCGACAACTCGGTGATGCTGTTCGTCGACCACCAGCCGCAGATGTTCTTCGGGACCGGCAGCGGCGACCGCACGTCGATCATCAACGCCACGGTGGGCCTGGGTAAGGCGGCCAAGGTGTTCAACGTGCCGACGGTCCTCACCACCGTCGCCGCCGAGTCGTTCTCCGGACCGCTGCTGCCCCAGCTGGCCGACGTCTTCCCGGGCCAGGAGATCATCGACCGGACCACGATGAACGCCTGGGAGGACGGCAATGTCGTCGAGGCGGTCAAGGCAACCGGCCGCCGCAAGCTGATCATCTCGGGTCTGTGGACCGAGGTCTGCCTCGTGCTCCCGACCCTGTCGGCGCTGAGCCAGGGCTACGAGGTCTACGTGGTGACCGACGCCTCCGGTGGCGTCAGCCCGCAGGCGCACGAGCACGCCATCGAGCGGATGGTCAAGGCCGGCGCCGTGCCGGTGACCTGGATCCAGGTGCTGCTCGAGCTGCAGCGCGACTGGGCCCGCCAGGAGACCTACGTCCCCGTCACCGAGCTCGTCAAGGAGCACGGCGGCGCGTACGGCCTCGGCCTCGTCTACGCCCAGTCCGTCCTCGGCGCCCACGCCGCGGGCTGACCCCGTACCCCGGTTGCCGGCCGGACGGCGTACCCCCTTCCTCCGGCCGGCAGCCGGTTCATCGCCGTGGGCGCCCGCGCACCCGGCGCCCCGGTGGTGAACGCGGCGCGGGCGGACGTCCCGCGCCGCGTCACACCGGCGGCAACCCCTCCATCACCGGCTACCGCCGGACCCTGGGCCCCGACCCAAGGAAGCGACAGTGAACCTCAACCAACCGTCGGCCCCCCATACGACCGGCGCCCGTGAACCCCTCCTGCCGGCCCTCATGACGGTGACCGGCGTCAGCGGACTCATCGACGCCATCAGCTATGTCGGTCTGGGACACGTCTTCACGGCGAACATGACCGGCAACGTGGTCATCATCGGCTTCGCCGCCGCCGGTGTGCCCGGCTTCTCCGTGCTCGGCTCGCTGGTGTCGCTGGCCGCCTTCCTGGTCGGCGCGGGGATCGCCGGCCGGCTGGAGGGCGTGCTGCGTCCCCGGACGAAACCCGTCTGGCTGCGCCTGATCCTGGCCGTCGAGACGGTGCTGCTGGGCATCGCCACCGTCATCGCCTTCGTCACCAGTCACGCGGTCCTCGCGCTCATCGCGGTGTCCGCGCTGGCCATGGGCCTGCGGAACGGGACGGTGCGCAAGCTCGCCGTGCCCGACGTGACGACGACCGTGCTGACGCTCACGCTGACCGGGCTGGCCTCCGACTCGAGTCTCGCGGGCGGTGCCAATCCCCGCGTCGGGCGCCGGCTGGCCTCCGTACTGGCCATGCTGGTGGGCGCGTTCGTGGGAGCTCTGCTCGTACGGCACACGGGGCTGGGCTGGCCCCTGCTGGTCAGCACCCTCGGCGCCGCCGTCGGCGTCCTGGCTGTCCCGCGTGCGCCGGCCACCAAGTCTGCCGAGGCCGGCCCTTCCGCCAACTGACGCCGCCCACACGGGAAGTCCGGCCGCGCAGGCCTCTGTCCCCGCCGGTATCCCCCGCCCCGCACAACACCCCACGCATTCCCCGGAGTTGATTTCCATGGCCACTATGCCTGTGGCAGGCCTCCCTCCGCTCACCACCGAGCACCTCGCCGACCTCGTGGTCCGCAACGGCAAGATCC